>JBFEVY010000306.1:0-4300 GCA_041546665.1 Spongiibacteraceae bacterium
GCGCAAGTTTGGTATTCATCTGGTGTTAGCCGCCCAGGATTTTACCAAGCAGGTCGTTGGTCGGGTGCGCGATCAGGTAAGCGCCGTAGTGTGTTTCCGGGTCCGCAGCCTCGAGGCTGCTCGCACCGCCCATATAGCCTCGCAGCGCCGCAGGTATCGTTACACTGCCGTCGGCCTGTTGGTAGTTTTCAAGTATAGCTACCAGGGTGCGGCCCACGGCCAGGCCGGAGCCATTGAGCGTATGCAGAAGCTCGGTCTTGCCGGTTTCCGGGTTGCGCCAGCGAGCCATCATTCGGCGAGCCTGGAAGTCGCCAAAATGGCTACAGGAGGAAATTTCCCGATAGGTGTTCTGAGCGGGTAGCCAGACTTCCAGGTCGTAGGTTTTACGGGCGGAAAATCCGAGGTCGCCGCCGCACAGGATCACTTTGCGGTAGGGTAATTCCAGTGCCTGCAGAATGGCTTCGGCATGACCGGTGAGTGCTTCCAGAGCCTGTTCCGCCGCTTCGGGGCGTACAAACTGAACCAGCTCGACTTTTTCAAACTGGTGTTGGCGGATCATACCCCGGGTATCGCGGCCGTAGCTGCCGGCTTCGCTGCGGAAACAAGGCGTGTGACATGTAAAGCGCAGGCCGTCGCCCAATTCGCTGGCCTCAACGATGCTGTCGCGAAACATATTGGTTACGGGCACTTCCGCCGTGGGAATCAGGTAGTACTCCGCGTCGCCTTGTAAGCGGAACAGGTCTGCTTCAAATTTGGGGAGCTGGCCGGTGCCGCGCAGCGAATCGCTGTTTACGATGTACGGCACATACACTTCCTGATAGCCGTGTTCAGCGATATGGGTGTCCAGCATAAATTGAATCAGCGCACGGTGCAGTCGCGCAATCGGGCCACGCATGACGGCAAAGCGGCTGCCGGTCAGTTTTGTTGCGGTATCAAAATCGAGACCACCGTGTTTCGCACCGAGGTTGGCGCCGACGTCGACATGGTCGCGAACTTCAAAATCAAATGTGCGGGGCTCTCCCCAGCGGCTGACTTCGATATTGGCGGATTCGTCGTCACCCTCGGGCACGTCGTCAGCGGGAAGGTTCGGCACTGACATTAATAGTGCGTCCAGCGCGTCGTTGGCTTCCTTCGCGGACTGTTTCAGGTCTTCAAGGCGGTTTTCGATTTCGCTGAGCTGGGCGTTTACCTGTGCTTTGGCGTCGTCGACCGCCATGCCGGATTTGATCAGTTCGCCGACTTGCTTTGAGGCTTGTTTGCGTTGTGCCAGCAGGGCCTGACTGTCCATATCCGCCTGTTTGCGCAGCGCATCCAGGCGGGCAAATTCGGCCGTATCAAAGAGGTAGCCCTTCTTTTTTAAAGCGGCTGAAACGGCGTCAGGATTCTGTCGAACCTGCTTAATATCTAACATCTAAAAAACTCTCCAACATACTGTTTTAAATGTATTATCTTGCAATGGTCATCCCCAGCCAGCAGCCCAGAACACAGGACGCGAGGCTGGCCATAACGTAGGCCATTGCCAAAAATAATCTGCCGGCCTCGATCATCGAGACGGTTTCCAGGGAAAAGGTCGAAAACGTGGTAAACGCCCCTAAAAAGCCAACAATCAACACGTAGCGCCAGTCGGGGTGCAGCGCGGCTTTTTCGGTAATTACAACATACATGCCGCCAATTAGCAGAGAGCCGACAACATTGACCAAAAACGTGCCCAGGGGCCAATGACCGAGGACGAGTCCCTGGCTCAGCTTGGCAATACCGTAACGGCTAAGCGCACCGGTGGCGCCACCAAAGGCAATTAAGAGTAGTTGTTGCACGGCTTACGTTCCTGATAATAGCGCCGGCATTTTAACACCGGTGCGCGAGGATTGCTCAGCGTTTCCGGTAGCGCTGCTGCGGGCTGTTGGCGTCGAGTTGCCGGAGGTAGGTCAGTTTGTCGGCAATTTTCTTTTCCAGCCCTCGGTCAACCGGAAAATAATACTGGCGATCCTGCAGTTCCTCGGGAAAATAGTTTTCTCCGGCGGCATAGGCGCCGGGCTCGTCGTGGGCGTAGCGGTATTCTTCACCAAAGCCCTGTTGTTTCATCATTTTGGTTGGGGCATTGCGCAGGTGCATAGGAACGTCGTAGCTGCCACCGTTGGCAATGTCGCTGCGCACCGCCTTGTAAGCGGTGTAAACCGCATTGCTTTTCGGGGCGGCGGCGAGATAGCACACCGCCTGTGCCAGGGCCAGTTCGCCTTCTGGGCTGCCCAGGCGTTCCTGCACGTCCCAAGCGTCGAGGCAGATACGCAAAGCGCGGGGATCGGCGTTGCCAATATCTTCACTTGCCATACGCAGCAGGCGGCGCGCAATGTAAAGCGGTTCGCAGCCCGCCTCCAGCATCCTGGCGAACCAGTAGAGCGCGCCGTCGGGTGAGCTTCCTCGCACCGCTTTGTGTAACGCCGAGATTTGCTCGTAGAACAGGTCGCCGCCCTTATCAAAACGCCGAAACTGGTTGCCGAGTGCCTTTTCCGCTGTCTCGTCATCCAGGTCGGCATCGGCCTGCCTTAAGTCCAGTGCGAGTTCCAGCAGGTTTAATGCCCGGCGGCCGTCGCCGTCGGCGTGGCTAGCAAGTTTCTGAATCGTTGTATCTTCCGCGTGAACGCCCTGTAGTTCGAGGGCGCGTCGCAGAATGGTGCCAATACTACCCTCATCCAAAGCCTTTAGCTGGTAAACCTGGGCGCGGGAAAGCAGCGCATTATTGATTTCAAAGGACGGATTCTCGGTAGTCGCGCCGATAAAAATCAGGGTGCCGTCTTCAACATAGGGCAGAAAAGCGTCCTGCTGGGCCTTGTTGAAACGGTGGACTTCGTCGATAAACAAGATCGTGCGGCGGCCGTAGCGTTGTTCCTGCTTGGCCTCTTCCACCGCTTGTCTAATGTCCTTAACACCAGCGAGAACTGCGGAGACAGTGATGAAATGGGCATCGCACCGATTGGCAATCAGCTGCGCCAGTGTGGTTTTACCCACGCCCGGTGGCCCCCAAAAAATCATCGAATGAATTTGGCCGCTTTCTATGGCCCGGCGAAGTGGTTTGCCCTCTTCAAGAAGGTGTTGTTGACCCGCATAGTCCTCAAGAGTTTGCGGGCGCATTCTGGCTGCCAGCGGACTGGCGTCGCTCATTGTGCTGATTGCTCCGTGGAAGGCGAAAACTGAAACAGTGATGACGGCAGGCGCAGATTGTACTCCGGATCAATAAACTGGATTTCTGTGCGTTGTTCCAGGTTATCTAACAGCACCATGCCGACCAGTGACTCGCCGCGAAACTGCAGGGTTAATTCTGAAAACAGATCGCTGCTGTGAGGCTTAAGTATAAAACTTGTGCCCCCCTGCTTAACTTTTTGAACAGTAATATCGTAGTTTTCAGCTAGCTCTTTAGCCGATGCAGCGAAGATCAAGGCCGGCGTGTCAGCCAGGCGCGGGTCGAAGGGCTCTGTGCTCAGCTGCTCCAAATCCGCATCGTAGCGCCACAGGGTTTCACCGTCGCTGACCATCAAATAATGAAAGGGGGTGTCCGCTTCCCAGTGAATTTTATTGGGGCGCTGGAAGGCGATCGTACCGTGACTTTGCTGCACCAGCTCGCCGGATTCCGCAGTTACGGTTTGTTTGAATTCGGAGCGAATGGTTTTGCTGACCGACAAATAGCGATGTAAGTCGGCAACCGGGTCACCTGCCTGTAGCGCGAGGCTAAACAGGGCTGCGGCAATTAAGAAAGGTATCTTGATTTTCAACATGTTCTGGCTTGGAACTCCAACAAGTTTGAGCGACGGTGCGATTGTAGATCGTCAAAGCTGTATCGTGACTTAACCCGCACAATGGGTAGACGCGCTGCTGCTACTGGGCTGGCGGTGGTGCCAGTACCTCGCGGCTACCGTTGCTGGCCATTTCGCTGACCACCCCGGCCTGCTCCATACTTTCAATAAGTCGCGCCGCGCGGTTGTAGCCAATGCGCAGTTTCCGCTGCACCGCTGAAATTGAGGCGCGTCGGCTCTGGGTGACAAAATAGACCGCTTCGTCGTAAAGGGCATCCGCTTCACTGCCTTCATCACCGTCTCCGCCAGACATACCTGGCATGGCATCGGAAACACTGCCCTCTTCCAGCAATCCGTCGATATAGCGGGGCTCGCCGCGTTTTTTCCAGTCGGCCACCACCCGGTGAACCTCTTCGTCGGAGACAAAGGCGCCGTGGACGCGAACCGGAAGACCGCTGCCGGGAGGGAGGTAGAGCATATCCCCGTGGCCGAGCAATTGTTCGGCGCCGCCC
>JBFEVY010000034.1:0-17579 GCA_041546665.1 Spongiibacteraceae bacterium
ACAGCTCGACCTCCTCGTGCGCCCGATGAAAGTCCGCCAGCTTGGGCAGCAACACGCGATTGGCAACCGGCGGCATCACGCTCACCCGCAGTCGCGCCCCCTGGTGTGGACGCAGCGCGCTGGTGGCGCGGCGCAGCCCGTTTAAATGCGGATGGATCGCCGTTAGAAATCGCTCGCCTTCCTCGGTCAATTGCAGTGCGCGGTTGCGGCGCAAAAACAGAGCCTGCCCCAGGGACTCTTCCAACTGCTGAATTTGCTGACTGACCGCCGAGGGGGTGACATGCAATACCTCAGCCGCCTGCTTGAAGCTGAGTAGCTGGCCGGCAACCTCGAAGGTGAGCAGTAGATTCAGGTTGGGGAGCTTGTTCTGCATGGCTTTACTGCATCATCTCGATTAAGGCCCGTTCCGGCGCCGACAACTCCGTATCATGGCGGTGGGCGCAGCAAAGCTCAACAGAGCCCTTGTAGTCGATAGGCAGGATGGAAAACCGCTTCAGAAAATCTGCGTTATTTCGGTACGCACGGCCGACAAAGGCTACCGCGTCCGTTGCTGCCACCACTTCGCAGACCAGCGGGAAATAGCCGATGATATGAATCTGGTGGTCGGGGGGAATTTCCGTTTTCCCCAGCAGCTTGCTGGTAATCTCCGGCGACCCACCATCGCGTTCCGGCAACACCAGGGGGTAATCCAGAATATCCTTCGGCGTGACTTTTTTTACCTTGGCCAAGGGGTGGAAGGCACTCACAAAGAAGCAACCGGCAAAGGGCCGGATCGGAATGGTCTTAAGTTCCGGGTACTCCTTCAAGGCCCGGCTTGAACCGACAATCATATCAGCGTCGCCCGCTCGCAACAGACTCACAGCCCGTTCACTCGCCACCGATTTGATTTCAATTTTCAAACGCGGGTAGTACTGCAACATCTGGGGCAGCGCTGAGTTCAACAAACTCACCAGCGGTGGCGGCGAAATACAGAGCCGCAACTGAGACTCGCGGTACTCATAAAGGTTCGGGCATCAGCACTTAACTGATCGATATCCGCCAAAATACGCGCGGCCCGGTCGATAATATTCCGGCCCAGCGCGGTTGCCCGCATACCCCGCGCGCGGCGCTCAAACAGCGCAAACCCCAACTCCTTTTCCAGCTCGGCCACGGTGCGGGTCAGGCTGGGCTGAGAAACATGGATCGCCTCTGCCGCCGCACTCATCGACCCGTAGCGATCCACCGCAACAATATAGCGCAGTTTATTGGTATTCACGCCGCCCCCACGTTAGGCTCTAGAACTGTGAATTAAGATATACGATAAACGAATATTACAGAATAAATAGTATTGGACTGTATATCTTCTAGAGTGTCAAATGTCCCGCACGGCCAGAACACGCAAAGGAATTTCACATGTTGGATCGCACCGAAACAAGCCCCCATGGCGCCGCCAGCACGCAGCTAGGCCAACCCAACACCCAACATGCAGCCACGCCGATGAACACTGAAACCCCAAACCGCGCCAACACGGAAAGTATCCCCAACCTGCAAGCCGAAAGCGTGCTGTTTTTAATGGACGCCGGCACCGACGTCGAAGCCCGCTTTCTCAAAGAAAAAATTGCCGCCTGGCAAAAGGAAACCGGTTTTACCGGGCGCTGCGAGCAGATCTGTGTTGATATCGCGCGCTCCCAGGAAAACATCTCAGCAGACCCGCTGGCCAAGAAAATTGCCGAGCACGCCGCCAGTATCATCGTGCCGGTCAGGCTGACCTGGCTGACCTCGGTAGACGGCAAAAACGCTACCCCACGGGTACGGGATTTGTTTTTTGCGAACCCGAGAAAGCCCAACAATCGCAAAGCCGCGTCCATACTCAAACACCACCCGGAGCTCACCCACTTTATTGTTGCTGAAGCCGCCAGCATGGATGAACTGCTCGGTCGCTACGTTGCGCAGACGGGTCAGACTGATCCGAATGACAAAACCTTTGCCCAGTACATTGCCGGTCAGGCCGGACTCGCCCTTGATGTTGAAGAGCGCAGGCTGCGTGGCGGCCGCTACAAGGTGCCCCGCCGCGTTGCCGAAGCATTGCGCAATGATCAGCGCTTCCGCACCGAACTTGAAACACTCCAGCGGGCGCAAGGCCAAACACCTGAACACATTGACCGGGAAGTGTCCCGTATCATGGAAGAACTGATCGCCAAACCCAGCACTTTCTGGCAGGACATCTTTGGCGGCCTCAGCCGCTTTATCTCCTCGCTGGGTTACAACAAGCATGTCCGCCTCGACCGGGACAAGCTGGAAAATGTGCGGCAAATCGCCCGTAACCACCCCACCGTATTTCTGTTTACTCACAAGTCTCACATCGATGGCTTTGTACTGAACGCCGTATTATTTGACGAAGACTTCCCGCCCCCACATATTATTGGCGGCAACAATATGGCCTTTTTCGGCCTTGGTTTTATTGCCCACCATGCCGGCACAATTTTCATACGGCGCAACTTTCAGGACAGCCCAACTTACAAGCTGGTACTGCGTCACTACCTCGGCTATTTGCTGAACAAGCGTTTCCCCATGAGCTGGGCCTTTGAGGGCACTCGCTCCCGCACCGGCAAACTGATGCCCCCACGTTACGGCATCCTCAAATACGTACTTGAGTCGATGCAGACCCGGGACATTCAAAACCTGCATATTATTCCAGTATCGATTAACTACGACCTGATCGAAGACGTAAAAGACTACGCGACCGAGCAACAGGGTGGCATCAAACGCCCTGAATCACTGAAGTGGTTTTTGGAATACCTGCGGGGAATGCAGCGCCCGATGGGCCATATTCATATGGACTTTGGCGACGCGGTGGTAGTGCCTGAGGCCCCCGATCTCAGCGACAAACTGGAACTTCAAAAGTTGGCCTTCCGGGTGGGAGTTGAGGCCAACCGGGTATCACCGCTCACTCCGGTATCTATCGCCTGCATGATACTGTTAGGTGCATCGCCCCGCGCATTGACCGCCGAGGAATTACTGTCGGACATGAGCCGCTGCGTTGAATGGGCAAGGGTGCGCGATATTCCCCTGACCGAGGAGCTATCCACCTCGCCGCAGACCGCACTGCTGAATCTGCTCGATATTCTGGTGACCAATAATCTGGTTACCCGTTATGACGGCGGGCCGGAAGTGGTGTACGCCATTCCCGAAGACCAGCACGGCGAAGCCAGCTATTACCGCAATACCATTGCCCATCACTTTGTTTCGAAAGCGATCACCGAGATGGCCCTGATGAAGCTGACCGTTGTCGCTTCGGAAAGCCCCGTTGACGCCTTTTGGGAAGAAGTGGAACGCCTGCGGGATTTTTTCAAATTCGAATTTTTCTACGCTGACAAGCAGCAGTTTCTCACCAATATCAAATCGGAACTCGCGGTATACGACACCGCCTGGGAAGCCAAGCTACAGGCCGACTCCAGTTACGCCAATAATCTGCTGCTGAACTTCACGCCGATTACCGCCCACGCCGTGTTGCTCCCCTATATCGAAGGCTATCGGGTGGTTGCAGAGGTGGTCTCGCTCTACCCGGCCAGCGAATCGCCAAATGAAAAAGACGTACTCGGCAAGGCCCTGGCTTACGGCAAGCAGGCCCTACTGCAACGGCGCATCAGCAGCCCCGCCTCCATTGGCAAAGTGACTTTTCAAAATGCGTACAAGCTTCTCGACTCCCGCAGCCTGATGGCAAGCGGTGGCGAGGACATTGAACAGGCTCGACGGGAACAAAGCCAGGAAATCAGGATGCTGGCGCGCCGTCTGGAAAGACTGAGGGCCATTTCTCTTCAGCACTAGTCCGCCAATACGGAATAGCGGTCCTTCGCAGCAGCGACCCAAACGACTTTAGTGAGAGCAGCCATGCCATCGATCACCACAACCAAACCCCTGAACGACCTGAAAGCCGCCATCGACGCCGCGCCCAAGGGAAAGAAAATCGTCGCCTTTTTTGATTTTGACGGCACGATTATCGAAGGTTACTCGGCGGGGCTTTATCTGAAGAAGCTTTTTAAGGAGCGCAGCCTGTCGCCCCGCGATTACGTGGAGATAGTCAGCTTTCTCTTTCTGGAAGACCCCACCGAAGACGAGTTTGCCAATCTGCTCCGATGCTGCCTGAAGAACTGGAAGGGCAAAACCGAAGAGGAAGTGCGCCAACTCTGGCTGGAGCTGTTTATTGCCGAACTTGGCGCCCGCATTTACCCTGAAATCAGCGAGATCATTCGCGCCCACAAGCGCCGCGGTCACAGGATTGTGGTGGCCTCGTCAGCGCTGAAATACCAGATCGAACACTGCGCCCAGGCGCTGGAGATCGACGAGATTCTGGCATCCCGTGCCGAGCTGGTCGACGACCAGTTCAGCGGTGACATCGACGCACCCACCCTGTGGGGAGAAGGTAAGGCCCAGGCCGTAAGCGATTACGCCAAACGCCACAAATTGAATCTCGACAACTGTTTCGCCTACGCCAACGGCAGCGAAGATGTTGACTTTCTCTCCGGCGTTGGCCACCCCTGCGCGGTAAACCCCTCATCAAGACTGACTGCCGCCGCGCGCAAAAATGCCTGGCCACAGCTCCGCTTTCGCTCGCCGACCAAGGTCAGCGTTAATGAAAAAGTGCGCACCATCGCCAGCGACGCCGGGATGGGTTTGTCGCTGCTCGGCACCCTGGCCTCAACCGTGACCGGCACCCCCAAGCGCAAGGCGCTGAACCGGCTGTTCAACCTGGGCAGTGATATCGGCCTGGCCGCCGCGGGAATCAAACTGAATATTATCGGCGAACAAAATTTGTGGGCCCAGCGCCCGGCGGTCTTTATCTTCAACCACCAGTCGCCACTGGACCTGATTATTGGCGTAAATCTTATCGGGCGGGACTTCACCGGGGTGGTAAAAAAAGAAGCCAAGGACATGTTCGGCTGGGGCCATTTCATGCAGTTTTCGGAGATGGCCTTTATCGACCGGGGCAATACCGCGCAGGCCAAGGAGGTGCTCGCCCCCGCCGTCGAAAAACTCAGCCGCGGTATTTCAGTGGGCCTCTGCCCTGAAGGCACCCGCTCCTATACGCCCAAGCTCGGCAAATTCAAAAAGGGCGCCTTCCATATTGCCATGCAGGCCGGCGTGCCCATTGTGCCGGTGGTCCTTCGCAACGCCGCTGAGTGCATGCCCCGCGACAGCCTGTGGATGCGTCCGGGCACGGTGGATGTCTGTGTGCTGCCCCCCATCGATTGCAGCGACTGGACCCTCGACAACATGCAGTCACACATCGATGAGATTGAAAACAGCTACCGGGAAATCATCGCCGACTGGCCCGGCACCACCCAGTACGCTATTGCCTGACAGGATCTGAAACATGACAGCAACAACCCCTTCATCTGAGCCGACAACCTGGCATGCGGATGATAGCCTCAACGCCTTTGAGTCGCTGATGTGGCGCCTCGACAAATACGACAACCTGCGCTCAGCGGTGTGCGGCATAGAAGTCATTGAAGGCACGCTTTCGAACGACGAGATCCGCAAGGTATGTAACTACTTACTACGGCGCGCACCCCGACTGTCGCAGCGCCTGGTAAAAGCCCTGCCCTTTACCAATCCGGTCTGGCAGACCGACACCCACTTCTCGCTGGACAACCATCTGATTCTGGTGGACGGGGGCAACTGCGGCCTTGATGAGGTGTTCGACATGGCGGCGGATTTCGCCATGGATGACTTTAACCGGGCGCACTCCCCCTGGGAGCTGATGTATGTTTCGAACCTCGAAAACGATCAGTCGGCCTTGATCCTCAAGATTCATCACGCCATGTCTGACGGGATTGGAATCGCGCAACTGCTCGACATTCTTCACAGCGATATTCCCGAACAGGTCGACGATTTTGGCAGCCAGGACGGCCAGCCCAAAACACCGGCGCTGACAGTTTTGCGACGCTCACTGCTCTCTCGCGAAGCACTCAAAACCCGCGCCCAACGTTCTGGCGCCCTGCTCGGCAAACTCTCCCGCCACAAAGGCGCCGCCAGCGAGCTCGCCCGCTATGTCTCATCCCTGAGCCGGGTACTCTCCCCGCCGGATGCCAAGCCCTCGCCGCTGCTGTCCCACCGCAACGACCGCTGGCAATTTGACGGCTTCACGCTTCCCCTTGACGCGATGAAAGGCGCGGCAAAAAGCCGCTCGGTCAAACTGAACGACATCTTTATCGCAGGCGTGTTGCGCGGCTTTTGGCTGTATCACCAGCACGCCGGTGTTGAACACCCCGCCGTACCGGTCACCATTCCGGTGAATGTCCGCCCGGAAGGCAAACAGGGTGGCGGCAATCACTTTGTACCCTTGCAGATTTCCGGGCCGCTGTGCGGCGATACCACTCAGCTGATTTCCGTCGTCAATCGACAGGTTCAGCGCAAGCGCCGGGAAGTTGCCCTGACCGCACCCATGTTCCTGATGCCGGTACTGAACTCGCTTCCGGATTCACTGGTGGCCCGGCAGATGTCTCAGCAATTGCGCGCCACCGACATTCAGATGAGCAATGTGCCGGGCACTCAGAATCGGCCCAGCCTGGCGGGTAGACCCGTCACTGCCCTCTATCCCTTCGCGCCCTTACCGGGTTGCGCCGCAATGATCTCGCTGGTTTCTATCGCCGCTGACTGCTATGTCGGCTTGAATCTCGACAGCGCTGCGGTCACCGACAAAGCCCTGCTCAAGCAGATGATTCAGCAGAGCTTTAACGACATTTTCAACGAGGGCTAACAGACCGTGAAACAAAGTAAATTCAAAGGCTGTCGCGGCGAAAGCATCGCCTGGCAGTGCTGGACACACGACGCGCCCATCGCCTCGGTAGTGATCGCCCACGGCCTGGGCGAGCACGGCGGCCGGTATGCACCCATGGCGGATCGGCTACACCGGGATGGCTACAATGTTTTTGCCATAGACCACCGGGGTCACGGCCGATCCTCCGGACGCCGCGGCGACATTTTCAACTTTGAAGATTGCATCGCCAACCTGGCCACCTTGATCAGCACCGTGGTGCGCCCACTGGGTTGCCCGGTGATTCTGTTTGGCCACAGCATGGGTGGCGCAATTGCCACCGGTTACACTTTAAAACATCAGGACCAGCTCGCCGGCTTGATGCTCTCTGGCCCGGCCCTGTCTACCGAGCTGGTACCGGGGCCGATGAAGCTCATCAGTAAATATCTGGCTAAGGCAGTGCCGTTTCTGCCGGTGCTGAAAATCGACCCCAGCCTGGTGAGCCGCGACCCGGAACAAGTGCGCGGCTACGAGGAAGACCCATTGAATCTTCACGGCAGTGTGCCCATTCGCACCGTTGCTGAATTGGCAGCGGCGATTGACCCAATGCCCCAGCAGTTCTCAAAAATCACTCTGCCGCTGTTGGTAATGCACGGCGCCGAGGACCAATTGATACCCGCCGAGGCCAGCAAGGTGCTGTATGACAACTGCACCAGCGAAGACAAAACCCTGAAGATTTATCCGCACTTGTACCACGAGATTCTTAACGAATTCCCCGAGGATCGCGCCCGGGTACTTGCGGATATCAGTGACTGGGTTCATACCCGCTTTGCCAATGCCGAGGTGAGCTAAAGGCCAGGCCGATGATACGTACTCTTGAAAATACCCTTGCCAACGCCTCCTGCTATGAGGATTGGCGGAACGCTGCGCAAAAGCTCGACGAGCTGACCGGCATGGACTATTGGAAAGAGACCGACCGAACCGGCCTTTACGACTATCGATCAATACGCCGGCGACTGGACTCCCTGCGGGAACTGCTCGCCGACGGCAACCAACGCGGCGTGCTCTATGCCTTGAACGAAGGCATTCACGGCAATATGGGCGGCATGGGCAACATGCGTCTGTATACCCAGGCCCGCTTTGGCACCAAAACCCTTATTGTTGAATTCATTGAGGAGATGGTCGCCGCACTCCAGTTTTTGGCCAGCAGCAAATCAGACAAAATCCCCCTCGCCGAAAAACTGGATTTCTTCCAGCGCGCCAGCCACTGCACAGGGCGCTCCGCGCTAATGTTAAGCGGCTCCGGCAGCCTGTTTTATTTCCACCTCGGCGTAGTGAAAGCCCTGTGGGAAGCGGATCTACTGCCGCCGATTTTATCCGGCGCCAGCGGCGGCGCCCTGGTCTCGGCCCTTGCCGGTACCCACAGCCGGGAAGAACTGGCGCGGATTTTTGAGCCGGAACATATTCGCATTGAAATCCAGAAGGAAGCGGGCTCGTTCCTGCACTCGCCGTTTCTGAAAAATATGACCTTCTCCCGCAAAACCATCGAGGATATGCTGGAGCGCCTGATCCCCGACCTGACGTTTAAAGAGGCCCGCGAGAAAACCGGACTGAACATCAACGTCTCGGTTGCCCCCGCGTCCCGTCACCAGTCGTCGCGACTGCTCAACGCCATTGCCTCACCGGATGTACTGATCAGGGAGGCCCTGCTCGCCTCCAGCGCCTTTCCCGGTGTGTTTCCGCCGGTTACCCTAAAAGCCAGGAACGAAAACGGAGAAAGGATAAACTACCTGCCCGGCAGAAAATGGATTGACGGCTCAGTGACGGAAGACCTGCCGATTCGCCGCGTTGCCCGGCTGTACGGCGTGAACCACTTTATTGTCAGCCAGACCAACCCCGTCGCCCTACCCTTTATCAGGGAAAACAAGGAACCCTCCGGACTGGATACCCTTTCCCTCGCGATGAGAAATTCTTCACGGGAATGGCTGCTCGCCGCCACCCGCCTGATCGGCAACAGCCCCACCGCCAACCGCCCCGGGGTAGCACAGTTGTTCCGAATGACGGGTTCGGTTCTCGCCCAGACCTACACTGGCGATATTAATATTCTGCCGCCAACACGCTTCCACAATCCGCTGCGCTTGCTCTCGTCCCGAACCACCGATGAAATACTGGAGATGATCCGCGCAGGAGAACGCTCAAGCTGGCCGAAAATCGAGGCGATACGCCTGCAGACCCGCATTAGCCGCACACTGGATGCCATACTCGCGGACCTTGAAACGCAAATCTTGAAGCAGGCCTCCTAGCTTTAGAGTGACACACCAAAATCAGCGAGGGATTGGCGCCTCCCGTTAGCGCTCGGGAATCATCGTGACAAGATCAGTGACACCGACGTCCACGCCGTGTTGAGAAAGCAGCGTTGTGATCTGGCCCCGGTGGTGGGTCTGATGATTAAACGCATGCATCAACAGGCTGAACAGCACTCTGCTTGCGGGCACGCCTTTAAAGTTTTTGTAGCTGACAGTCCCTTGCAAGTCTTCCTCTGTCACCGCCCGGGCAAACGACAGCACAAGGTCATCCAGTTTTTCGCGCTGTGCTTTCAGTTCAGCAAAATCGCTAAACAGCACCGCATTCAGCGCATCGGGAAAGGGAATTGCATCAAGCGCACTCAGCTCAGCATAGGAAGGCAGTGCCAGGGAAAACCGCTTAAACCAGACAATATCCCCAACCAGCAAATGGTTTAACGTACCCAGTATGGAACCAAAGAAAGCGCCCTTGTCCTCTGCCAATTGCGCGCCACTCAGGGATTCGCAGGCCGCATACATATTGGCATTCATTCGCTGATTGTATTGCGCCATCAGGAGTACATGATCTTTTAGCTGCATCGTTTTCCCCCTTGGTAACGCCCGCTGCGGGTGATCCTGGACAAGATTTTTTCCCTTAGCGGCTCAACATACTCTGAAATAATTTTTTGCCTAAAAACAACTGGCTTTTAATCGGGCCGGAGCACTTGGGCAAGGCGTCGTGGCTGTCTTCGACGCGTCGATGATAAAAAATATGGCCACAGGATTCCGGCAGGTACTCTCCCGGCGCGATATTTTTACTGGGGATAATCGTCAACGCAGGAAACAGCGGCATATCCAGAAACTCGATCACAGGCTTGCCACAAGCCTGGCACTTGCCCCGGTCAACCGCCGGCGGCGATTTATACTTCTTGAAATCGACCGGCTGGGCGCGATCAAACTCCACATCCTTTGACAGAAAGAGCGTGACGTCCGCAAAGGCGGCGTTATTAAATTCCTGGCATATCGTGCAGTGGCAAAACATGCGCATCAGCGGTTTGCCTTTCACGGTGAATTCCGACTTACCGCATTCGCAGTGGCATTGTTGTTCGGGAGAGGCTTGGTTCATCATGTTTCCTGTAGAGGCTCCGCACGGCTTGCAAAAAACTCAGTATAATCACGAAAGTCTCAAAAATCACAAAGAGCGCTTTTCTCAAACACTCCCTTAGTCAAAACATTTAGAAAATAGAATATCAAAGACATACAAAAAAATGAGAAATCTACAGATTTTTCATTTACATATTTTATTGATCAAATCTTCGATAGAGGTTTGTGACTCCAATAGCATGGAGCCACAACATTAGGAATAAAAAGCGGATCAGAGTGTTTTCAGGTACTCGATAATCGCCAGGCGCTCATTGTCACTGAGCACATCACTAAACTCGTGGCCCGAATTATTTTGACTGTATACCCGAGTGTTGTACACCTTCCGTTTTTCAATCTGCTGATTAGTTAACGGCATCATGGCCAAGTTAGGTACGTTCCAGGCAAGCCCACCATTTGCATAAATTTCCGACAATAAGCCGTCCAATAGCGGTGTGCTTTCAGCATTAGTCGGATCGCACTCAAGCAATGGAAGCAAACCATTATCAACACCACAAGTGAGAGTCTCGTATTTCCATCCCACTTTCTCCTGATCGTAAGCCCGCTCAAAACTCGGATCGAAGCCCATAACAACGTTTTCCCCGGTGTTATTCGGTGCGGAAACTCTGCGCCAGAATGGCTTGCGCTCCGAAGACTTTAGCACCTCCCAAATATTGGGAACCGAGCCATTGTGAAAATATGGAGCGGTAGCCCAGACACCATACAATGGTGGAGCCAAGTAGCCATTCTCCCGATCGCCACGAATGCGATCCAGATTTTGATCGCCGCAGTCATTCTCCGTTCCCCGCTGCTCCGGGTAACCAAACCAGTCATTCTCAAATGTCTCGGCAACGTCCTGGTCATTTCCGTCTACTCGCTGCGGATCAGTACCAATTAAATCTCGCGGTACTATATAGCCCGCAACCCCCTCTAACGCAGGATCTTCAAGGTAAGCCGGATCATTCACAAAGCGAGGCGAATAAGCGCCGTGGCAAGATGCACAGGAACCATTCCCCCCTAGCGGCCGCTGTCGATCAGCATTGCCCAGCTCAGCCCATAAATCTTTGCTATGAAATAGAATCGCACCTTGCTCTGCTAGCGCCACATCGATGGGCCGAGGATATTCTGGAGAACGTAGGTTAAGTATCCAGGATGTAGCGTCCTGATCGTGCTCCTCAATCCAAGCAAATGCCTCACTCATATTTAGCGGATACGGATTCGCCGCGCCTGCCGGCGTAAGGGCTGAGATCAGGATACGCTGAGCATCAGAAGACATCCCCCCGTCAAAAAACTTCAAGGGACGGTGCCCGAGATTCCACCATACTGGCGGGTCCTCGCTACCTGTACTACCCGAATCCTGAATTTGCAGATAATCCAATATATTTTCAGGGGTCGTGAATAGCGACAAAGCATTGAATACTTGAAAATTAGTGATATTTCCCAAGCCACGAACCTGGGTAAATGAAGCCAGAACCGGCCCAAGAGCGTACCCAGCCAGAAAGAGGTCCCGAGATAAAACACCGATATCACTCAGGCTATTTGTACCGTATATCGGACCGGGCAAACCTTCTTCATCCGCTGTACCAACTTGCCCGCTGTGACAGATATGGCAAGTCGTTGCCAGTTTACCACTCCAGCTTCCGTCTGCTTCCCTCAACTGAGTCATTGCCGTGGGTAATTGCCCGGAACCGCCGTTGGTTTCGTTCGGGTCTTCCCCCGGTAGAGGATAGGGATTCCGCTCAGGTCCAATGACTACACCCCATCGTGAAGCCAATAGCTCATCGTAATTTTCCGGGCGCTCTGTTAATCCCCAAGTTAACCACATAGCGTTGTAGGCTTCAGAACTGACATAAAAGCCCGGCAGAATATCCGCGCCTGAAAAGTTGCCAATAAAGTTGGCTGCAGCTCCCAATTCGCCGTTACCTTTCAGCAAGGTGCCACCACGCGCCACTCTCTCACGGAACTCACCGCAGGTAGTGGGAGCGGCATCCTCCTCCGGCGCATTCACATGGCAATCTTTGTGCCACGCATTAAAGTAGACCGCCCGACCTTCATTGATGCCTGGGCGGATAAGTGTGCGGGGATCCTTCGGCAAAATAGCTTCGTCTGGACGATTTTCACAAAAGCGACTCCACTCGTGCCCCCCGCGATGCCCTGCCGACAATAACGGCCATTGTTGCACCGGGGTATCCGATGATGCTGAGGCCAAGGAACATTGCGCGGGATCATCCCAGCATGCAAGTAGCGTCATCACGTCTATATAAGCTTCACTACCCGTCGGCCAGCTTTTTCCGCCACTATGGGATTCTTGCGGGTCAGCGTTTTTGGTAATCAGAGCGTTGTTCGCACTTCCCTCACCAAGCGACAGCCAGGCATTATAGAAATGCGTATAGTCTTCCGCTGGATTAGTAGATAGTAATAGACGGCGCCCCCCATCAATATCTGCAACACCTCCAGAAATATGACAGGTACGACAAAACTGCAGAGGAGAGCTAACCCGCGCCTCAAAGAATGATTCCGGAGTTCCGTACTCTGCTGTTTGATTCGCTGCCGGAGAACTTCCTGCCTGCTCCTTTCCACCGCCACCAGAACAAGCCGCTAAAAGCATCACTAAAAGTAAAAGAGAGCCATTGAGTTTCTTCATTGAAACGTACCCCGAGGTCACACCGACAGTCAGCGCTGCCAGCTTTTAATTATTTTAGGGGACAAATGTTCCCAAATAGTGCGATATGTGTCAATGCCTGAATAGGCCGTCGTTAGTGGTCTGTTTGTCCTAGAGAAATTAAGGGGTCGAGGACGTGACAAGATACGCGGTCATGGCGTGAGCTTCTTCATTTGCGTATTCCCGGTAACTAAGCCGCCACACGGCTTAAAAGCCCGAATATCTGCTACGCCGACTCAACCCGAATGAGGCAACGGGCCTGAAATACTTTCCAGCACCGCAGTGCCAACTAATATTTGTCTAACGCTATCAGCGCCTATTTCAGATCAACACTGACCGGGCAGTGATCCGAGCCCATAATGTCGTTCCAGATTTCCGCCGCCTGTACCTGCTGTTCCACCAGGCCCGCCGATGCCAGAAAGTAATCGAGGCGCCAACCGATATTCTTGCCCCGGGCGCCGGCGCGGTAGCTCCACCAGCTGTACTTCACGGTATCCGGATGGAAGTGGCGGAAGGTGTCGATAAAACCGGCGGCGACAATATTGTCCATACCGTCGATTTCTTGTTGGGTATAACCGGCGCTTTTATTGTAGTTGGCCTTGGGGCGGGCAATATCCATTTCGGTATGTGCCACATTGAAGTCACCGCACATCAGAACCGGCTTGGTGTTTTCCAGGTTTTTCACATAGGCCAGAAAGTCCCGGTCCCAGCTTTGCCGGTACGGCAGGCGCACCAGCTCACTGCCGGAGTTGGGCGTGTAGACCGTTACCAGATAGAAGTCTTCGTATTCGGCGGTGAGCACCCGGCCTTCGCTATCGTGCTCCTCAATACCCATATCGGCAGTGATCGAAATCGGTTGGCTCTTGCTGAGAATCGCAACCCCGGAGTAACCCTTGCGTTCCGCCGCGTTGCTGTAGATATGATAGCCGTTCAGTTCTTCAAGAGCGGCAAGCACCTGATCGTCCTGTGCCTTGGTTTCCTGTAGGCAGAGAACGTCTGCGTCCAGGGTATTCAGAGAATCGACAAAGTCTTTCTTCATAACGGCACGAATGCCATTGACGTTCCAGGAGGCGATGCGCATAGCTCTTCAGTTCTTCCGGCCAATCGGGGAGCACATTGTAGCAATATGGGGGCGCCAATTCAGAGCAATGTGGTTGCTGCCCTCGCGCCCGGTTTCTAGTCGCCGGTCAATTCGCAGACTCACCGTGAAACATCGCCCAGAAGCGGCGCATCAGATCCGGATCGCGCCTGCGGTCGGTTTCATAGTGCACATGGGCGCCGTGGTCGGCATGGGGGTCCAGGCGTATCCCCCACAGCCCTTTGATTTCGTGGGGCAGCAGCGAATAGCGGATATCGGTGATCAGCAAGGTGTCTTGGGGTGATACCGCGAGGTAGTCATTGGAAAACCAGTTAAAGCGCTCGATGTCGCGAAACTGCTGGGAGCCCTCGTCCAACCAGGGCAGATCCTGGGGAATATCCAGCTTGGCTACAGACTGACCGGGGTAGATTCGGGTCTTCATCCCGGTGCGCACCGCATCAACATAAAACCGCCCCTGATATTCGTAGACCGTTTTCCAGATCAGGATATTCCCGAAACTCGGCTTGGCCTCCAGCCGACTCGGTTCGTGGCCACGGCTTTCTGCCAATGCCGCGCCCACCGACTCCGCCCGTTCCCGCTGCACGATCCCCAGGCCGAGGTAAGCCAAAGCCCAGACCAACGCCAAGCGCGCGAATACCACGCGCTTCTTTCGCAAATGCAGCGTCAGTAAAATAATGATGGGCAGGGTATAGAGGGGGTCGATCACCGAGACCACATTCCAGGCAAAGCGCGCATTGCTAAAGGGCCACAGCAAAAGCGTGCCGTAGGTGGTGCAGGCATCCAGCAACGCGTGGGTGGCATAACCGGCGGTGGCGTACCCGATAAAGGCCCGGCGACTCAGGCCAGACCATCGACCCAGCAGAACGCTGGCAAGCAGGCCGATAATCAGCCCGCCGAAGGGAATAAAAAACAGGGAGTGGGTGAAGTGCCGGTGATACTCCAGGAACAACAGCGGGTCGGTGGAAGAGCGAATAAACACATCCAGATCCGGCGCCATGCCGCCGCCAATGCCAGCCAGCAGCATTGCCGCCATCTGCTTGCGGGGCAGAGCCGTTTTCAGGTTTTGTACTGCGGTGGCACCCAGGGCACCTTGGGTTATCGGGTCCATATCTTCACTGGTCTAGGCGTAAGCGAGCATTATAGACATGGCGAACTGTTGGCCGCCAATACCTCGCCTATCGAGCAAGCCGCCCCTTTTGTATTTCGCGGGTTAACCCGGCTCCCCCAATGCAATATTGACCCCGTTCTCACCAAAGACCCTAACGGCCTGTTCAATATCCGGTGGCCCTTTCGGCAATGTCTCATCAATGGCCGTAAACGCTTGTACCGCCTGACCGTTGTGGGTGATTTCCAGCATTTGCCCGCCGCCTTCCATGAAGGTAAAAGCGTGAAGGGTTCCCGCAGGAATATGTACGAACGTCCCCTCTCCGCAAACCCTGCTCTGCCCATTACAGAAGAATTCAATTGCGCCGCTCAACACGTAGAAGGACTCATCCCAGGCATGGTTGTGGGGTGGCGGTCCCATTCCCTCCTCTCCCTTCTGGAGGGTAATCTCCTGTCCGTTCGCCTTCTCCTTTGTGGACAACACGGAGATATCCACACCGATAACCGAGAGTTTCGATATCGGACTATCGGCACCAACGATCAGCACATCATTACTCATTTGAATTCTCACTAATTACGCTTAAGCGTGTTACACACGCACCATCAGGATTGGTCTAGCACCACACAGCGCGGATTTTGTATTCTAGCTTCAGCGAGAAACAGTAATAGGTTTATTCGGGTGCTGGTTTTCAAAAATGTGGACTGCATCTGCAAAAATTCAACGCTATCGCGATCAGTCACACCTTAGCTGATCGCATACTTCATTTTGTAACCGCCGGTAATCTCAAAGCCATTTGCCTTATAAAACTCCACCGTGCGATTAAACTCCGGTACGGGTGGCGTACACAGCTCCAGTCGCTTCCAGTCATTGCGCTTCGCCAGGCGAATAATTTCTTCTATCAACAACTTTCCCACCTCTCTGGAGCGATATTCAGGCATGACATAGAATTCCTGAATAATCCCAAACGTCCCTTCCGCATACAGCGAGTGGCTTTCGCAAAGCGCACCAAAACCCACAATTTTCTCGCCATCAAACGCGGCAACAACCTGATAGATTCCTTGCGAAAGGTAGTTACTACAAAGCTCCATTGCGAGAGGCACATCAACATCAAAATGCTGAATACCCGTGCGCTCGATAATCTCATTAGTAAGGCACACGGCAAGCCGCGCAATGTCATCAGAGTTGGTCTGATCTATTTCTTTATATTTCATGCGACCCGGCTCCGCAGTGAACTGATCAACAGGGCTTTTGTACATCGGCGCTGTTAATCGCTATTTTGTTGTGGCGGCACAGGCTGACCATCGATCTTAGCGATATCCGGGTTCATGCAGGCCCATACCGGCGCACTCTTAGACCAAATGTTCACACTCGGCGCTATTGAAGAGGGATTTTCCAGCGTACCAATGCGCACCACCGTGAAATTCGGAAACGCTGAAGAATTGGCAAACAAGTGGCTGCCACACTGTGGGCAAAACCGGCGGCTCACCTCATTGCCACTGACTGCCACCCGTTTAAAGTCAGACAGATTTCCCTCTACCTTGAGAAATTCGCTATTCACCACCGCGTTCACCGTGCCATTGGAGGCAATCTTCTGGCAATCCTTGCACCAACAGACACGCGCAGTTAAAGGCTCAGCGAGAATTTGATAAGTAACCGAACCACAGAGGCACGAGCCCTTCATTTCCGTCATCGTCCTTTCGACCTCATTCGATTTACAGATGCATCTTTACTCGACCAGGAACGCCAAGCGCGGGTCTGCCTTCTTGGGCGAAATTTCCATCACCTCAGCAGTGACGATATTTTCCACTACAAAGGGATCTTCATCGACCCTTTGCTGAATCTCTTCCAGCGTGGCATTGTGGGCCAGAATTGAACCTCCCTGGCCGGGCTCAATGCTACCCACTAGCAGAAACACATTATCGTCAAAGCCCTGTTTAACCCAGGCATTGTGACCGTCCATAAATTCGCCGGCCTTGGGCTTGTTCTCGGAGAATTTTAGAAGAATGATAAACATAATGACCTCCCTTTCTAGCAATCTGCTTTTTATACCAAGTACTTATTAATATCGGAGATCCAGCTGCCGAAAATGTCTTATACAATCACAGGGCTTGAAACTCTGACAGTTTGAAACCAGAACCTTCACTGCCATAGGAGCACGAAAATTCAAGCGGTATGAAGCGCTCCTCATCAAAGAATAGCCTTGTGACATCTGATTCAGCATCATCCAAACAACCTTTGATACTCTCATACAATGAATCAACCAAAGGCGCATTTTCAGTCGTCAGAGTGAATGTTGGCGAATCATTGCCGAGGTAAGCGACGTAGATAACGTCGTCTTCTGAAACCTGTATTTCCCATATCCCGTCCAGAGGGGTAATTCCGGTTTCCTCGTAGTGGAACAAATACGAATTCACCTCAGATTCCTCCCAGGAGCTTAGGTTGCTTTCGTATTTCTCGCGGATATTGCTATCGCCGCCCTTATCACCACATCCGACTGTTTGGCTTAGGACTGCGATACCTGCCAGGTAACAGAAATTTTTAAACATGCTCTCTCC
>JBFEVY010000005.1:0-26977 GCA_041546665.1 Spongiibacteraceae bacterium
CCTCCTGGAAATCGTTATATTCGGTTTTGAAGATCGCGCCGTTGACTCTCGCCCGCTGATCCCAGAACTCCGCCTTCCAGCCAAATTCGATGTGAGTGATATCTTCCTGGTCGTAGGGGCGAGTTTCCGGCGGAGCGAGACCATTTTGGAGGCTAAAACCACCCGCTTTGAAACCGGTCGACAACATCGCATAGAGCATTACGTCATCAGTTACAAAATAACGCGTCGACACTGAGCCGGTAACCGCATCGAATGACGCGTCACCGTTAAAATTATTTCCGTCTGGCGTAACACGGCATATAAAATTCGTGCCCAAAACCCCACAACCCAAGGGAGATAGATCCGCCGACTGCGTTAACGACGCATCCTTAGTTTCGTACGAATAACGCAAGCCCAGAGATGCGCTCAACTTTTCGGTAATGCTGACATCTATCTTAGCAAATGCACCCAGCGACTCAGTGACCTGCTTGGCCATGTAGTCGCCGCGATCACCCTCAACTCCTAACACTGGCACCGGGACAGGTACCGGTACCCCAAGTCCCACAACCGCTTTGGCAACCGCCGCACCCAGCTCTTCGACGTCTTTATTCAGGACGAACTCGAACTGCTTACTGTCACCTTCGGAAAAGTGATTCTTGTAGTAAAAGAGGCCAGCCAACCACTTCAGCCTCGAGCCCGCATCAGCGTCTATTCGAAATTCCTGGGAGAACGAATCACCATTTTGAGGATCGTTATAACTCGTGATATCGAGACTCATTTGCTCAGCGTCGTACATTTTATTGAGCGTATCGTAGCTGTCATAGCTAGTGATTGAGACCAGCTCGAAATTTTCTGCAGTGTAGGTTGTCCGAAAAATGACATCTTTGCCAATTGACGTGAAAGTACTTCGATCACCATTGCCAATAATTCTATCGGTGGGGTCGTTGTTCGGCACCACGCCGCCAGCATCCTCGATAACTGCCTTGCTAGCCTCACTATAAAAGACGTCGCCCGTGGCAGGATGCAATTCTTTGTCAGCGTAACCGACAATAAGCCGGCTACGAAGGCGCTCACTTACATCCACCAGCAATTGACCTCGTACGGCAATGCCGCCGAGATCCTCGGTATCCTTACCCACGCGATTATCAAGCCAGGCGCCTCGATCCGTGCTGACAACACTTAAGCGACCCATAACGTCATCGCTAATCGGTCCACTTATATATCCTTTAAATTGACGCAGCTCATCGGAACCCACGCTAATTTCCGCCATACCTTCCAAATATTCGGTCGGCTCTTGAGTGCTAACACTAACAACACCAGCCGAAACGTTTTTGCCGTATAGCGTACTTTGCGGCCCCTTCAAAACTTCTACGGCGGAAACGTCGGCAAGATCTCCCAAGCCTAATCCAGAGCGAGATCGGAATGCCCCGTCAATGTACAAACCGGTAGCCGGTTCAAACGACGCGATATTGGCCGACTTGCCAATATGCCGAATTCTAAATGTTGTTGAGAGAGGCGATACGTTTGTTGCGACCCCCATTGAAGGGACAACGTTTCCGATATCTTCAATATCGTCAAACCCCATATCCGCCAAGTCATTGGCGGTAAACGCAGATATCGACACCGGTACGGTCTGCTGATCTTCGGATCGCTTTTGAGCAGTAACTATAACTTCCTCTAGCTTCCTACTGGTTTCTGTTCGCGACTGGATCAATTCCCGCGCGTCACCGCCATAGGCAATATCTGATGAGATAATTAGCGTGATGGTAAGCGCAGATTGCGACGCGATTTTTATTTTTTTTAAATTCATATTTCTCATTCTTTATTTAACTTTACATTCCGATATTGATGCTTCGCAAATGATCGGAGGAAATCAACTCCCCGCGACTTTCAGCGGTCGATTAAAATATCGGTAAACTGTATTTTGCTCTTCATTCCGCTGGCGCCAGCCATATATTTCCGGTCGCTGCTTCTCAATTTACAAAGTCCCCCAACAAAGCCAGTCAAAAAGCGACAGAAAATTTTGCATATTTTTTGCCGAATTTCGTGATCGACTGTGATGCTGGTGGTGCTGATTAGGAAAGGTAAACACATGGCACAAGCCGTACATAATCTTTCTAACCCACCGATTCGGATGGTTTAAAAGGTACAAGTCGTATTTCCAGTTGGTATGCACGTGCATCCCCCACACGGTTTTTATCAGCACACCAAAAAACCATGTCTCTACCAACCCCAAGTACAATAACGCCAATGTAAACCAGGAATTTGGCAAAGCCATAAGCCAACCCCAACCTGCGACTGCCGATTGCGTCACACTCAACTCCCCTCGCCCATCATTTCCACCGATAAGATGGTGGGCGCGGTGGGCCTCCCGGTAAAAAGCGTGTATTTTTGCTAAAAGAAAATTCTTTGGTGTCTTTTTATGAGCGAAGTTATGGCCCAGGCCATGAAGAAATTCATCGATCAATAGAAAGGCAACAAGGCTAAATAGAAAATATTGGCTTTCAAAGTCTCGCAGCATGTTATGCCGCTCAGGCAAAACCTCGTTCATCACAAAAAACACGACAGTGACGAGAAGCGGCTTTTCAACCAAAGCCAGACCCGCAGCTGAAAGGCCAAACATCTTCCAGTCGGCCTTGGTTTTTTTCCCACCACGGTACTTTCCCGTCAGCCATTCATACATGACGAGAAAGGCCATAATCGACATACTAATCATGCCGAAAAGATTAGGTAGAGAGATGCCCAGCTCTTCAATGTTCATATGACGCTCCTAGACAGCTACTGAAGATTGACAGGATGCTAGCAACGCCAATAACATTACACAAATTAATGTTTTATTGTTTTATAATTAGCATAGCTAATATCTTGAGCAGACCCTCCATGTCAAAACGACCGATTCTTCGCAACCTGGACCTCAATCTGCTGGTTCTATTTGACGCCATCATGAGGGAGAAGCAACTCACCGAGGCAGCAAATCAGGTTGGGATCACCCAATCCGCCGCCAGCCAAGCCCTAGCGAGAATGCGGCATAAATTTCATGATGAGCTTTTTATCAGGACACGCCAGGGCATGCTGCCTACCCCCACAGCCAGCAGTATTGCACCCGCAATTCGGGAAGCCCTGTTTATTGTGGAAAATGTGCTCAAACAAACCAATGATTTTGATCCCTCAACGAGCCAGCGGGAATTTTGTCTCGCTTTTGGATTTTCGGCGGGGCCGAGCCTACTGGCTTCTATCCTCCGCACTGTTGGCGACAATGCCAACAGCATTAAAATTAAGTCCCTGCAAGGATCAGCCCAAAGCTCACTTGAGGCCACTACCCGCGGCGAGATCGATTTCTTTTTTGATTATTCAATCCCCCTGTACGACAAGCTTAATTGGGTCGAAATCGTCCAAGAGGAAATGGTAGTCATCGCCAAAGCTCAGCACCCTAGAATCAGCAAATCTATCACCAAGAAACAATTTTTTGCGGAAAGGCATATCGTTCTAGCCCTGCCTGACGAGCAACGAGCATTAGTAGACAGCGTATTACAAGATAACGGTAAAAGGCGGCAAAAAATCGCTGAAGTAAACAGCTACGACGCGATTCTCCCACTGATTAGTCAGACCGAAGCCATTGCAACGGTCCCTAAAAGCATGGTGGACATTGAAATATTTGATAACCTGCTACAGATTTTAAAAATGCCGATCGACGTACCTCGTTTGCCACTCCACCTGATTTGGCATTCGTCACTAGAGGCGGATCCAGCTCACCAGTGGCTAAAGAATCTCATAATCGAACATATAAGAGAGCAGCCCAACAAAAGGGCAAACTAAGGGCTTTACGGCCTGACAACCTTTGCCCCGGAAACGCCCGCGCCTTATTTTGACATCCGAGCAACTCATATGGGCGAGGTATCCCGGGGCAATCCCTCCTCCTCTTGCTCACCCCGCTTTCCAAAGTGATTTATCACACCCGGGACACTGGCAGCATCGCCTTGAAACAGGGATAATACGCGGCCCCGCAAAACCATCGTGTAATAAACACCCTATGAAAGAACATGTCGCCGAATTGATTCAGCAGGCCCTTAGCAGCCTGAGCAGCAGCCAGTCCTGGCCCGAGGACCTGAACCCGAATATCCAGATCGAACACACCCGCGACAAGTCCCACGGTGATCTGGCCTGTAATGTGGCGCTGACCCTGGCCAAGCCGCTGAAATCCAATCCGCGGGCCATCGCCCAGCAGATTGTCGACGCACTGCCAGCCAGCAGCAACGTAACGAAGGTGGACATTGCCGGCCCTGGCTTTATCAACTTCTTCCTCACAGAAGACAGTAACTACCAGATTATTAAAGACATTCTGGCAGCGGGCGACAAATTTGGACTCGGCGACAAAAAGGCCGAGCGCATCCAGGTGGAGTTTGTTTCAGCCAACCCGACCGGACCGCTGCACGTCGGCCACGGCCGCGGCGCCGCCTACGGCGCCAGCGTCTCCAATCTGCTGGAAGCCGCCGGCTACGACGTCTGCCGCGAATACTATGTGAACGACGCCGGCCGGCAGATGGATATTCTGGGCACCAGCGTCTGGTTGCGCTACTTGCAGGCCTGCGGCGAAGAACTGACCTTCCCCAGCAATGGCTATCAGGGCGACTATATTGCCGACTACGGGCGCGAGCTGCTGGAAGCCCACGGCGAGAAACTGCGCTGGAGCGCCAGGGAAGTCTTTGAAGGGGTTTGCGACGACGAGCCCGCCGGCGGCGACAAAGAGAAACATATCGACGACCTGATCAAGCGCGCCAAGCTGCTGCTGGGCGATGACTATCAGATTGCCTTCAACAAGGGCCTGAATGCGATCCTCGGCGATATTCGCGACGACCTGAACGATTTCGGCGTTCACCACCAGGAGTGGTTCTCCGAGCGCAGCCTGACCCAGGACCCCGACCAGGTCAGCCGGGCCATCGCAAAACTGCACGAAAACGGCTATATCGAAGAGCGCGACGGTGCGCTGTGGTTCCTCTCCACCCAGTTCGGTGACGACAAAGACCGGGTTGTTAAGCGCGAGAACGGCCAAACAACCTACTTCGCCTCGGATATCGCCTACCACCTGAACAAATTCGAGCGCGGTTTCGACCGGGTGATCAATATCTGGGGCGCTGACCACCACGGCTATATCGCCCGGGTGAAAGCGGCGCTGCAGGCGCTGGGCATTGACCCCGAGCGCTTGGTGGTACGCCTGGTACAGTTTGTCTCCCTGTACCGCGGCGACGAACAAGTGCAGATGTCCACCCGCTCTGGCTCCTTCGTCACCCTGCGCGAACTGCGCGATGACGTCGGCAACGATGCCGCACGCTTCTTCTACATCATGCGCAAAGCGGATCAGGCCACCGACTTCGATCTCGAGCTGGCTAAATCGGAGAGCAAGGACAACCCGGTTTACTATATCCAGTACGCCCACGCCCGGGTTGCCAGCATTCTGCGCAAACTGGCTGCGGAAGAAACCGGCTGGTCACCGGAAGCCGGACTCGCACAATTGAGCGAGCTGCGCCTGGATACCGAAAAAGCGCTGCTGGTCAAACTTGCGCGCTACCCCGAGGCACTGCGCAGCGCGGCGGAGCAATTTGAACCCCACAGCCTGGCGCACTACCTGCGCGAACTGGCGGGGGACTTCCACAGTTATTACAATGCCCACAAAATCCTGGGCGAAGCGACGGCACTGCGCGATGCTCGCCTGGCCCTGTCGGTAGCCATTCAGCAAGTCTTGCACAATGGTCTGAGCCTGCTGGGCGTTTCCGCGCCAGAGGAAATGTAAACCGTGGTTGAACGAAAAAAAGCCGCCTCATCCAAGAAGCGCCCGACCCGAGGCGCTACCCGCGCCCCGGAAAAATCAGGCCTGCCCGGCTCACTGCTGTTCGGGGCCGGTTTTTTTTCAGGTATTGTCGCCACCGCACTGGTCGTGGCTGCGCTGGAGAAGAACAACTCCCAGCAAGCCACCGCCAGTCCGGTCGAAAAGACCGCCAGCGCCCCTGAGCCAAAGGCGACCAAAACCACCACCAAATTTGATTTCTTTACCCTGCTTCCCGAGCGGGAAGTCATCGTTCCCGACGAGCGCCCCCGGGTCAGCGCCGAAACTGACACAAGCAGGAACACTCCCCCGCCGAGCGACGAGCTGCCGCAACAGGCGGGCCAGCGTTATATGCTGCAGGCCGGCTCATTCCGCTCCTTCAATGATGCCGACCGCCGCCGGGCCCAGATCATTCTGCTCGGCCTGGATGCCAAAGTGGAGTCCGTGGAAGCCAATGGCGACCGCTGGCACCGGGTCTATGTCGGCCCCTTCAAATCCAATAACACCCTGTCCGATGCGCGCTCCAAGCTGATTAACGAAGGCATCGACACCCTGGTCATCCGGCAGAAAAGCTAACGCTTAGGGGCTGTGCGCCAAAGCGCAAACTTCTCTACACAGCCCCTTGAAAATATCTTCCCTCACCCCAATATTCCCTGCTTCAGCCCGCAAATTAAGGAGCTCCCGCGTGGAACAGTTTCGCGGCACCACTATTCTCTCGGTGCGACGCAAAAACCAGGTCGTGGTCGGCGGCGACGGCCAGGTCACCATGGGCAATACCGTTATGAAAGGCAATGCCCGCAAAGTACGACGCCTGTATAAGGATCAAGTGCTCGCCGGTTTCGCCGGCGGCACCGCAGACGCCTTTACCCTGTTTGAACTCTTTGAAGCCCAACTGGAAAAACACCAGGGCAAACTGGTGCGCGCCGCTGTAGAGCTGGCCAAGGCCTGGCGAAGCGAGCGCTCACTTCGACAGCTTGAGGCGCTGCTTATCGTCGCTGACAAAGAAACCACTCTGGTGATCAGCGGCAATGGCGACGTCATCGAGCCCGAGGACAATATGATTGCCATCGGTTCCGGCGGCTCCTTCGCCAGCGCCGCCGCCCGCGCCCTGATGGACAACACCGAACTTGATGCCGACGCCATCGTCGAAAAGGCCCTGAATATCGCTGGCGATATCTGCATCTACACTAATCACAACCGTGTTCTGGAATCCCTGGAATACTGACGGAGCCCATATGTCACACATGACGCCCCGTGAAATTGTTCACGAACTCGACAAACACATTATCGGTCAGCAGGAAGCCAAACGCGCAGTGGCGATAGCACTGCGCAACCGCTGGCGCCGCATGCAACTGGACGACAGTCTGCGCACCGAGATCACCCCCAAGAACATCCTGATGATCGGCCCCACCGGGGTCGGCAAAACCGAGATCGCCCGCCGCCTGGCCAAACTCTCCAACGCGCCATTTATCAAGGTTGAAGCGACCAAATTCACCGAAGTCGGCTATGTCGGCCGCGATGTTGAGTCCATCATCCGCGACCTGGTGGATGTCTCACTCAAACTGCACCGCGAGCAGGCCATGGAGCAACTGGCCCACCGCGCTCAGGATGCCGCCGAGGAGCGCATCCTCGACGCCCTGCTTCCCCCCGCCCGCGGCGAAACCAGCGACGAGGAAAAGAACTCCAGTACCCGGCAGATATTCCGCAAGAAGCTCCGTGAAGGCGAACTGGACGAACGCGAAATCGATATTGAAGTTCAAGCCACCCCGATGGGCGTCGAAATCATGACCCCGCCCGGCATGGAGGAAATGGCCAGCCAGTTACAGGGCATGTTCTCGAAAATGGGCGGCGATCGCAGCAAGACCCGCCGCATGACGGTGAAAGCCGCGTTCAAACAACTCCAGGACGAAGAGGCCGCAAAGCTCATCAATGATGAGGAGCTCAAGGCCAAGGCTGTTGAAGCCGTTGAGCAGAACGGCATTGTCTTTATCGACGAGATCGACAAGGTCGCCAAACGCCAGGAGACCGGCGGTGCCGACGTGTCCCGCGAGGGCGTACAACGCGATCTGCTGCCGCTGATCGAAGGCTCTACCGTCAGCACCAAACACGGCATGATCAAAACCGATCACATCCTGTTTATTGCCTCCGGCGCCTTCCACCTCAGCAAACCCTCAGACCTGATTCCCGAACTGCAGGGCCGTCTGCCAATCCGCGTGGAACTCTCGGCGTTGAGTCCCGACGACTTTCAGCGCATTCTGACCGAGCCCACCGCCTCGCTGACCGAACAGTACCAGGCCCTGCTGGCCACCGAAGGCATGGAGATGAGCTTCAGCGAAGACGGCATTCGCCGCATTGCGGAAACCGCCTGGGAAGTGAACGAGCGCACCGAGAACATCGGCGCCCGCCGCCTGCATACCGTGATGGAACGCCTGCTGGAAGATATTTCCTTCGACGCTGGCGACCGCCACGAGGCACTGGTGGTAGACGCTCAGTACGTTGAACAGCAATTGGGCGAACTCGCCAAAGATGAGGACTTGAGCCGTTTCATTCTGTAAGAATGAATGCCGCCAAGACGAGGAGACGCACCATGTCCAATACCCAGCCTCCGCTGGAGATCAAGTTCCACAAGAAATCCCGCGAGCTTGAGCTGGTCTATGGCGATGGCACCAGCCATCGCCTGAGCTGTGAATACCTGCGGGTGCACTCCCCCTCTGCAGAGGTGCGCGGTCACGGCGCCGGCCAAGAGGTGTTGCAGACTGGCAAGATCGAAGTCAGCCTCACCGACCTGATTCCGGTGGGTAACTATGCCTTACAGTTGGTTTTTAGTGACGGTCACGACAGCGGGATTTTTTCCTGGGGCTATCTGCGCGAATTGGGCGACAAGCAGGAGCAGTTTTGGCAGGACTATCTGGACAAGCTCAACGACGCGGGAGCCAGTAGAGACCCCAACGAGCAGGTGGTGAAATTCTTCGGTTGAACGAGGACGCGATGAAGCGCGCCCTTAGGAGCGCACGTTGAGGTCAGCCTGCAGGTCAACCTCACCGTCCTCGTCGAGCACGCCAATACTCATGCCGGTCGCATTTTCAACCACCACCACGGGCGCCTGAAAAAGCGGACGACGCACAAACTTCAGTGTCCAACCAAAATTTTCAATTCGTTTAAGAGCCAGCAGCTGCATATCTGTCAGCAATTCCAGAATATTATCAGGAATTGGTTCCTGCCCTTTGCGTTTTTCCTGTAACACTGTCGTCGCCATCCAACTTCTCCTTGTTCGCTTAAATAAGCCAACCCTCTTCGCTGAATCTACCTTTTTAGCGGCGCAGCGCAAAGCGCGGATTACCCGTATACCCTTAAAACGACTTCACATAATTACGTGTAACAGCGCGCTCTTTGCGACAAATCTGTGTCGTTAGAGATTTTCCTCCGCAAAGGCCGCCAAGCGAGAGCGCTCAATGCCGTTGACATGCATTATACCCGCATGAGGAAAATGCTTCGACTTTTCAACAAGGTAGGTTAACCCCGAGGTCAACGGTGAAATATATTTGTTGTCGATCTGCGCCAGGTTACCCAAAACAACAATTTTCGAGTTTGCGCCCACCCGGGTAATAATCGATTTCAACTGGAATTGGGTCAGCCCCTGGGCCTCATCAATAATGATATAGGCGTTATTAAAGGAGCGACCGCGCATAAAATTCAAGGACTTAAACTGAATATTGGCCTTGTCCTTCACATACTCAATACTACTGAAGGGCGACTCATCACTGCCGTGCAGGACCTCGAGGTTATCGTCAAAGGCCGCCAACCACGGCGCCATTTTCTCCTCCTCAGTTCCGGGGAGAAAACCGATATCTTCGGCAATTGGCGGCGTCGAGCGCGCCACAATTAACTTGTCATAGCGGCGCTCTTCAAGAATGGCGTGCAGACCGTAGGCCAGCGCGATAAGCGTTTTACCCGACCCCGCCGGCCCGGTGAGCACCGTCATATCGATCTCCGGACGCGACACCAGGAAGAAGGCCATCGCCTGCTCCAGATTCCGCGGCCGCAGTCCCCACATATGCTGATGCATCAACTGGTCGCGGGAGAGATCCATTAGCTCAATCTTGTCCTCATCAATCGAGCGGACCATACCCGCAAATCCCGCATCATCGTGAACAAACTGGTTGATATGCGCCGCCGGCAGCAGGCTGCGACTCAGAACATGAATGGTCTGGGCGCCTTCACGCAGGGTCTCCACCGAATCCACCTGATTCCAGAAATTGCCGTCCAAATGCTCATAGCCCTTGGCCATAAACTGAATATCATCCAACACCCGGTCGCGCCGGTAGTCCTCTACATGCGTCAAGCCCGAACCCTTGGCCTTGAGGCGCATATTGATGTCCTTGGTCACCAGGCACACGTAACCGTCCGGGTGCTGGCTTTGCAGATACAAGGCCACATTAATAATCCGGTTATCGTTGGCCTGCTGCTGACTGCCGTCCAGGTAGGCCGCGCTGTTGTCGTGATTGATCAGCTGATCGGGAAAAATCGCCAGCCGCCCGGGCTTCTCACCGGGGCGGGCGCTGGGCAGCTCAACACCATCCTGTATCTCCTTGGGGGTCGCATTCAGAAAAACCTTGTCTATGGCATTAATGGCGATACGCGCTTCGCGGCTGACGTCTTTATCACGGCGGTCTTTAATATGGTCCAGTTCCTCCAGAACTGTCATCGGGATCACCACCCGGTGCTCGTGAAAGGCATTGATTGCCACGGGATCATGCAGCAGGACATTGGTGTCAAGGACAAAGGTTTTTTCCATAAATCACTCTCTGTAGGCAGCAAGTACTTATCCAGCGCGCAGAAAATCGCGGCCGGTTCGGGGCGAAACAGCAGGGAGAAGATAGTACGTTGTGGTTTTGGGAAGGTGGTGAGGGTGCGACAGTCTCTAGACGCCGGCGCGGACTAACTACGGCGCGAACATTCCTGTTTGAGCGGGTCCGAAGACCCTTGAGCGACAACGGCAATAGACCGCTCCACGAGAGACATCGTGCCTTGATTATTGGAAGACTCGGCGCCCGCTGTCAACCGAAATTCATCTCGATCTCGTAGTATGTGCCAGCAAGCGAGACGCGACGGGGCTTTTCCGCTACTCTATGCCCCTTTTTAGCTCCGCTATTTTCCAGCCTGCACAAACAAGGTACGTCTCCAACATGCTTGACCCCAATACAATGAACCAGCTGCGCCAGCTCAAAACCCAGATTGTCGAAAGCAAAGACATGGGTATCGGCGAAGTGCGCGGCAGCCAGCGCCGCTTTGGCTTTGTTCATCTCGAAGATGGCCGCGAAGTCTTCCTCGCACCGGACGAGATGCAGCGCGTCTTCCCCGGCGACCGCATCAAGGTCAACGTTCTGACCGACGACAAGGGAAAATTCAAGGGCGAGCTTGAGAAGCTTGTCGACAGCCCGCTAAAGACCTTTACCGGCCGCTACGTGCAGCGGGGCCAGGGGCATTTTGTCGAGCCCGACCTGCCGCGTTTTAACAAGCTGCTATTTATTCCGCCCTCGCAGCGCAAGAACATCAAGCCCGGTGATTTTCTCTACTGCCAGGTTACCCAACACCCCTGGAAAGACGGGCGCTCCCAGGTAAAGGTTCTCAAGGGCCTCGGTGCACCGGAGTCCACCGGCGTTGAAGGCCGCTATATTCAGTGCAAGTTCCAGTTGCCCCAGGGCTGGCCCAAGGACTGGCAGGCAGACACCGACCACTACGCCGACCAGCGCGCCGATCTCCGCGCCCTGGAATTTGTCACCATCGACTCCGCGGACACCCGGGATATTGACGACGCCCTGTGGGCGGAAGCCAATGACAGCGGCTGGACCCTGAAAGTGGCCGTTGCCGACCCCGGCGCCTACATCCAGCCCGGCAGCCCGCTGGACAAGGCTGCACGCGACCGCGTTAATACGGTCTACCTGCCAGGTTGTGTGCAGGCCATGCTGCCAGATGCCCTGAGCCAGGAGCGCTGCTCTCTGCTGCCTGAGGAAGACCGCCCGGCACTGGTTTGCACCATGCAGGTGAGCGCCGAGGGCGAAGTGAGTGATATTCAATTTGAGCAGGCGCTTATCCATTCCCACGCCAAGCTCAGCTACACCGAAGTCAACCAGCACCTGCAGGGCGAAGCCCCACTGCCCCACGCCTGCCTCCCCGCACTGGCCGCAGTCTGGCAGGCACTGCGCAGCCACCGCGCCGCCAATGGCCTGATCATGCCCGAGCAACCTGACTTCCGCTATGAACTGGATGACAACAAGCGCATTCAGAGCATCCAGCGCTGCGACCGCAACGACGCCCACCGCCTGGTGGAAGAATGCATGCTCGCCGCCAATCGCAGTGCAGCCTCCTGGTTGCAAGCTGCAGGCGTTGACGCCCTTTACAACAGCCACGCCGGCCTGCGCGAAGACCGCCTGGAAAGCGTCAAAAAGCTGGTTGCAGAAGAACTGCCGGAACTCGGCGACATCAACCCAGCGGAATTGGGCGACTACGTAAAGCTGATTCGCGCCGCAATGACGAGCCAGTCCACGCTGCCGCTACAGAGCATTTTTGCACGCATGCTGCAGCCGGGCACCCTCAGCCGCGAGGCAAAACCGCACTTCGGCCTGGGGCTCAACGCCTACACCACGTTCACGTCCCCGCTGCGTAAATACAGTGACCTGCTGACCCAGCGCGCCATCCGCGCCAAGCTACTCGGTGAAGCGGCCAAACTGCCCGCAGAAGACAAGGTTGCCGAGTTGCAGGAGCGAATCAGAAACACCCGCCAGGCCAGTCGGCAAATGGAACAGTGGCTGGGTTACCAGTATCTTGCCAAGCAGGACAAAGACCAGATTTACCAGGGCCACATCGCGCACCTCAACGGCGGCGGCTTTACCGTAGAGCTGGACGACACAGGCATCAGTGGCTTTGTCGAAGCACGCAGTATTCCCGAGAAACTCAGCTTTGACGCGCACAGCCTGCGGCTGTTTAACGACGGTAAAAACTTCCAGCTGGAACAGCCTGTTCAGGTCAAGGTCGCAGAAATCGACCCCTTCCAGCGCCAGCTGTTATTCACCTTGGTTGAAGAAGCGGCGGCCCCCGCAGAGCAGGCAGCCGCCGAAACAGCGGAAAGCTGATTTAGCCGATTAGAAATCGGCGTGGCGCGGTACCCGGGGAAAGGGTATCGCGTCGCGGATATTTTCCATGCCGGTGATGTAGTTCAATAAACGCTCAAAGCCCAGCCCGAAACCCGCGTGAGGCACGGTGCCGTAGCGGCGCAGATCCCGATACCAGTCCAGGCCTTCCAGGCCCTGCTCAGCCATACGCCTATCCAGCACGTCGAGGCGCTCCTCACGCTGACTGCCACCAATGATCTCACCGATGCCCGGCGCCAGCACATCCATCGCCGCCACGGTCTTGCCGTCGTCGTTCAGACGCATATAGAAGGCTTTGATGTCCTTGGGGTAGTTGGTCACCACCAGCGGGCCGCCGACATATTCTTCACAGAGGTAGCGCTCGTGCTCGGATTGCAGATCCAGCCCCCACTGCACCGGAAACTCAAATTTTCTTTCGGCCTTTTCCAGTACGCTGACTGCCTCGCTGTAGTCCATGCGCACAAACTCGCGCTCGACCACCGCAGTCAGACGATCAAGCACGGTCTTGTCGATAAACTGGTTAAAGAACGCCAGGTCTTCACCGCAGCTTTCCAGTACCGCGCTTAACAGATAGCGCAGAAAATCCTCCGCCAGCGCCGCATCGTCGTCGAGATTGGCAAAGGCGATCTCGGGCTCCACCATCCAGAACTCCGCCAGGTGTCGACTGGTATTGGAGTTCTCCGCACGAAAGGTCGGGCCGAAGGTATAAACCTTCGACATGGCGAGGCAATATGCCTCTGCATTGAGTTGCCCTGATACGGTAAGAAACGCCTCGCGACCGAAGAAATCCTCGGCAAAATCGATCTCGCCCGAGTCGGTGTGCGGCAGGTTCATCAGGTCGAGGGTGCTCACCCGAAACATTTCCCCCGCACCCTCGCAGTCGCTGGCGGTTATCAGCGGGGTATTGATCCACTGAAAGCCCCGCTCGAAGAAATAACGGTGAACCGCGTTGGCCAGCACGGTGCGCACCCGGGTTATCGCACCGAAGGTATTGGTGCGAGGCCTGAGGTGCGCCACACTGCGCAGGTACTCAAAGCTGTGGCGCTTTTTAGCGATGGGGTAGCTGTCCGGGTCATCCACCCAGCCGCACACCTCAACCTGCTGCGCCTGAATTTCAACGCTCTGCCCCTTGCCCTGAGAGGCAACCACCTCGCCGCAGACAATCACCGAACAGCCTGTGGTCAGCCGCAGAATATCGTCCTGGTAGTTGGGCAATTCACCGGGCACAACAGCCTGCACCGACGCCTGCGCTGAACCGTCATGTATCGCAAGAAAGGAAAAGCCACCTTTCGAATCCCGCCGGCTGCGCAGCCACCCCTGCACCCTGACCTGGGCACCAACCTCGACATCGCCAGCCAATAGGGCTTTTACCGTAACCAGCTGTACCGTTTCTGTTTGCATTGAGACCTCCTGAACTTTCGCAGAGTTTACCTCCGCACTCTTGGCACTCCCAGTCTCCGACTAAAAAATACCGCTCCTCACTACTTTCTTCTTTCATATCTCTCAGGCTAAATGAGGCCATAGCCGTCCCCCGCATCGGATTGAGCAAATGCAAATAGAAAACTTCGTCGCCCATCGCGGCTGGCGCCAATGCTACCCGGAAAATACCCTGATCGCCTTTCGCGAGGCGATACTCGCCGGCGCGGTGAATATTGAAATGGATATCCAGCTCAGCGCCGACGGCAAGCCCTGGGTATTCCACGACGCCAGCCTCGCGCGACTGTGCGAAGAGGAGGGTCTGATCTGGCAGTACACCAGCGAGCAACTCCGGCAGTTCAGCGCTTTTGAGCCCCTGCGCCTTGGCCGCAAGTTCCACGGCAATCCGATGTGCCCCCTCGAGGATATCGTCGAGCTGCTGCGCGAGTTCCCCGGTGTAAACGCCTATGTGGAGCTTAAAGAAGAGAGCCTGACCGAGTTCGGCGCGCCGACCATGGTAGAAGCGGTTTGCCAGACCCTGGCCGGTGTCGAGGATCGCTGCGTGCTGATCAGCTTTGAGTTAGACGCCGTGCTAATGGCAAAACAGTCTGGCTGGCAGCGCTGCGGTGCCGTTTTCGATTACTGGCCCGATTGGTGCTTGGCTACTTTGAGTGATATTGCACCGGAAGTGGTTTTTATTGACCGCAACATTATTCCCGTGGACACCGAGTTGCGTAGCCTGCCCTGGCCGCTACTCATTTACGAAGTGAGCACCGCCGTAGAAGCACGGGAATGGTTCGAACGCGGCGCCGCAGCAATTGAAACCTTTAACATCGGCACACTGCTGGAGGAGTTGCACTTTGCCAAAGCAAGTACTGGAAACTGAAATTGCCGTCATCGGCGGCGGTGTACACGGCACAGGCATAGCGCAGGCGGCAGCCGCAGCAGGCTACAAAGTCGCCATCTTCGAACGCGAGCGCTGGGCCGCAGGCACCTCGCAACGCTCCAGCAAACTAATCCACGGCGGCCTGCGCTACCTCGAAACCGGACAGATTCCGCTGGTTTATCACAGCCTGCACGAGCGCGCACTGCTGCTGCGCAACGCGCCCGATCTAGTGCGCCCGGTAAAATTTTTCATTCCGATTTACAAGAACACCACGCGCCGACCCTGGCAGATTCGCGCCGGACTCAGCCTGTATTTTTTGCTCAGCGGCGGCGGCAAACTGGGGCGGTTTCGCAAATTAAAACGACGGGAGTGGCCCGACCTTGACGGTATTCGCACCGACGAGCTCCAGGCCGTTTTCCAATACTGGGATGGCCAAACCGATGACCGACTCCTCACCGAAGCGGTAATACGCTCCGCCGAAGAACTGGGCGCAGAAAGTCATTACCCGGTGAAATTGCTCAGCGCCGAAAAAAACGACGACGGCTACCTGCTGAAACTCGCCGGGACAACGGGCGAATTTGAATGCCAGTGCCGCTGCCTGGTCAACGCAACGGGGCCGTGGATCAATGACGTTGCCGCAACCATCGACAGCCACGTGCCGCCCCGCGCCGTCGACCTGGTGCGCGGCAGCCATATTCTGATCGACAAAACCCTGAGCCAGGGCGTTTACTACATGGAGGCCCCGAGCGATCAGCGCGCGGTCTTCGCCATGCCCTGGGGTGACAAGGCCCTGATCGGCACCACCGAGGTCATCCACAGCACCCCAGCGGATCAGGTAATGCCCAGCGCAGAAGAAATCGACTATTTGCAAAACACCTTCCGCCACTACTTCCCCAATGACGATGCCACGGTGCTGGACGCCTGGGCAGGCCTGCGGGTATTGCCAAAATCCTCCGCCGTCGCCAACAAACGCGACCGCGACACCTTCCTGCTGTGCGACGATACCAAGCGACCCCATATGATCGCCGTCTACGGTGGCAAGCTGACCAGCTATCGCCATACCTCAGCCAGTGTTATCGACCGCCTGCGCCCGACTCTGGGTATTCGTCTGGCCCAGGCAGACACGCGAAAACTTCCTTTGGAAGTGAGTGAATAAGCACCAAATCGACAAAGAAAAAGCCGCCAAAAGGCGGCTTTTTCTTTGTATTACAGCAATTTAACCCGCGCGCCATGATTGCCGCATGCTAACCACAACATGAACTTTTGCTAAGGTTTATTTCAACTTATTGTTTTGCAAGCATTTAATAAATTCGGCTGAAATTAACTTCAGCAATAATTCCCCCTCGCCCAGCCCATCCTTAACGCCTTTGGTGTAACCCACGAAAGACATGGTTCTCCCTATACTGAGCCTGTCTTCTGGAAACACACAGAAACAAACTTAAACACTTAGGAGAAACACCATGGCACAAGTAAAAGCTGCAGCAAAAGACCTTCACGTTGAAGAAATTGTTGACCTGACCGCCCGCGCGAGCCTGGTTAGCATCATCACTGCCGGACTGCTGGCCTGCCTGATCGCACTGTAAAAAGTCCGCAAAAAAGTTAAACACTGTAATAGAGGAAACAGAAATGCAAGCTACTACAATGACACAACGCGCCGACATGATCGACCAACTTGCTTTCTTCGGCGCACAATACCTTGTCGTCGCAACGGTTTTTGCCACGCTGGCCTACACACTCAGCACATTGGTTTAAACCCGGTCACCGCGACACTGATTACCTGAAGCCAATACCGGCATCACTGCCGAGCTGGCTTCAGGCTCATCGCTTCTCACATAGCAGTACTTGCCCCGGCCGGTAAATCGCGCAACACTCAACGCGCGTTAATGACCTGTTCGAGTGGCACACATGAAAGACATTATCCTCGCCCCCTATATTCTATTTAGCACGCGCAAGCGCGATGGCAGCTTTGTTCCCACCCCCGTCTGGGCGGCGGGCAGCCGTGACCATCTCTATGTGTTTTCTGCGGGCAACGCCGGCAAAGTAAAACGGTTGCGTAATTTCACTGAATGTCTCATTGCCCGCTGCACCGCCACAGGTAAACGCCTTAGCGAAGACTTGCCAGCGGAGGCCTTTCTTATCGACGGCGACGAAGTCGCCATCGCTCACAAAGCGCTCATTTCCAAATACGGGATTCAAATGCGCCTGCTAGACCTCGGCGCCAAACTGAGCGGCAGAATGGCAAAACGCCAATACATCCGCATCGACCTGACGCCCAAGCAAAGCTAGCCCCAGGGCAATGGCGACCGGTCACCTATGTCATTTGGGCCATTGCCTGACGCCCGCATTCAGCTAGAGTTGTGTCATTGTCACAAGATTAAGAGGACCCGGAACATGCGCTCGCTGAATCAGTGGCTGGATGAATACAACGCCGCCCATCAGAACCCCAGCAACAAGAAGATCCACTACTACTGCGTTCCCACCATTGCGGTGACCACCGTCGCGCTTTTGTGGCTGGTACCGCTGCCCTACACGCCGGTTAACCTCGGCCAGCTTACGCTGATCGGCGCGATGTTTTTTTACGGCTACCTTTCCACCCGCCTGGCCCTGGGCATGCTGCCCTTTGTGCTGCTGATCGCCGCGGGCATTTTGCTCTACCAGGCCAATATTGAACTGGCGCTGTGGATTCCCGCCGCCACCATCTGGATCGTCGCCTGGGTTTTGCAGTTTGTTGGTCACAAGGCCGAAGCCCAGAAGCCCTCGTTTTTCACCGATGTTCTGTTCTTGTTAATCGGCCCGCTGTGGATACTCGGCGCCGTCTTTGACAAGCTGGGTATTACCTACCGCGAAGCCGCTTAGGCTTTTTCAGGCTTTCTACACAGAATATGTACGTAGCGCCCCAGCGCCCAAAAGGGTTCGCGGGCGCCATACTGCCAGTCTATATCCAGCATATCCTCTAAGCTGCGCTCAGCCCGAACGGCCCTGGGCATCAGGTCATAACACAACCTGACCCCGCGCTTGGCCACCACCTCTAATCCCAGCTCCTGCAAATTCGCCAATACCTGATCAGGCTGACGGGGCTGCGGCGGCGTCAATCCACCGGGGTGACCGGCAAACTCTTCATCCCTCAGTTTGTAGAGATTGCCCTTGATCATATTGCTCAACACCAGGGTATTGAGGTTGTAAAACATCAGCGACAAATACGCCCCCGGTTTCAGGCTGGCGGCCAGGCTCGCCAGCAAGCCGGGGCCATCGGCAACCCACTCCAACACCGCATGGCACAACACCAGATCAAATTGCTGTCCTGTCGCCGCCTGATCCTGCACCGACTGCTGACGAATCTCCAGAACGCCCCGCGTTTCATAGCCCGCCAAGCGCTCCCGCGCCATGCGCAGCATTTCCGCCGAGATATCACTCAACACCACCCGATGTCCTTGCTCCAGCAGTTTTTCCGTCATCTGGCCAAGACCGCCCCCGGCATCCCAGGCGTCGAACGAAGCGCCGGGCTCACTCAACAGCGGCAATTGCTCAGACAGCTCTCGCCAGCAGGTCTGCAAACGCAGCTCACCTTTGGGGTTACCGTAAACATTGCGGCTGAAACGCGCCGCGAGGTCATCAAAATTACGGTCGCTCATAAAAACCGGATCGCCTTAACATGGGAAGCGGGAAAGGCGCCAAGCATAGGCGCACAGACCACACTTCTCAATAAGCCCGCAGAAACAGGACAGCGCCCAAATCAGCCCGTATAATCAAAAAAATCTAACACTAACCAGGCCAGCCAGCTCACAATGTCGCACTCAAGCCCAACCAGCACCGGTACCCTGTTCACCATTTCCGCCCCTTCAGGTGCGGGGAAAACCAGCCTGGTCGCGGCGCTGCTCAACGAGATGGACAATATCGGCGTGTCGGTATCGCACACCACCCGCAGCAGCCGGCCCGGTGAAGAAAACGGCGTGAACTACCACTTCGTTTCCCACGCTGAATTCCAGAGCATGCTGGAAAACAACGACTTTCTCGAACATGCCCAGGTGTTTGATAATTTCTATGGCACCTCGCAACACTGGGTAAAACAATCGCTGAACCAGGGCGAAGATGTGATTCTGGAGATCGACTGGCAGGGCGCAGAGCAAGTGCGCCGCCTGATGCCCGACACCGTGTCCATTTTTATTCTGCCGCCTTCCAAGCAAACTCTGCAGCAGCGCCTCACCCAACGCGGCCAGGACGACGACAGTATCATCGCCCGCCGCATGGCCGACGCCGTAGCGGAAATGTCGCACTACCTGGAAAGCGACTACCTGGTGATTAACGATGATTTCCAAACCGCACTGGCAGAACTGAAGGCCATCGTCACCAGCCAACGTCTGCGCCTGCAAGCCCAGCGGCAACGCCACACGCAATTATTGGACGACCTCTTGTCCTGAGGCCGCCAGCCACAAAAGCCTCTGTTATAACCCCCCGCGCTTTGCTAGAATGTGCAGAACTGACAGCCTGTTTTACAGGCTATTATGTTTTACCCGCGACCTGTTGATTATCAGGCCGCCGTTTAGGTTAGTTTTCCAGGAATCAGATTCATGGCCCGTATTACAGTAGAAGACTGCCTGTCAGCAGTCGACAATCGTTTCGAACTGGTAATGGTTGCCAGCAAACGCGCCCGCGCTCTTGCCACTGGCGGCAAAGATCCATTGGTCCAGGAAGAAGGCGACAAACCCACTGTACTGGCTCTGCGGGAAATTGCAGAAAGCAAGATTACCCGTGAAGAAATCATGGCTGCCGATGCAGTCAACGACGAACCGGAACTCGACCTGCGAGCGGAACTGGATACCGCAATCCTGTAAACTCGCGCCATCACGTTATCCATTTACGAGGGCACGCGTTTCGGAAGCCGTGTTAACAGGGGCATTGCGTTATAGGATTTGAATGCTTCAATACAGCTTCTTTACAGCAAGTCACAGTGGGCCGGAGCCGGCCCAGTCTATTGACGCCCTCGCAGAATCCCTTGCCCAGTACCTCCCTGCCAGCCAGGTTAATCAGGTACGACGCGCCTACTACTACGCCGAACAGGCCCATGAGGGTCAAAACCGTCGCAGCGGCGAACCCTACGTCACCCATCCCCTGGCCGTCGCCGGCATTCTTTCAGAGATGCACCTCGACGCGCAAAGCCTGATGGCGGCGATGCTCCACGACGTCATTGAAGACACCGCGGTCAGCAAGCAGGCCCTTGCCGAACAATTCGGCGACGCGGTGGCAGAGCTGGTCGATGGCGTGTCAAAGCTGACCCGTATCGAGTTCCAGTCCAAGGCGGAACAGCAGGCAGAGAACTTCCAGAAAATGGCCATGGCCATGGCCAAGGACATTCGCGTTATTCTCGTGAAACTGGCCGACCGCCTGCACAATATGCGCACCCTCGGTGTACTGCCGCCGCCCAAGCGCCGCCGCATCGCCCGGGAAACACTGGAAATCTACGCTCCCATTGCCCAGCGCCTGGGCATGCACAATATCCGCGTGGAGTTTGAAGACCTCGGTTTTCAGGCCATGCACCCGATGCGCGCCCGGCTCATCCGCAAGGCCATCAAAACCCGCTTTGGCGACCGCAAGAAAACCATCGACAGCATTCGCGAAAGCATCGAAAACTGCCTGCAGGAAGAGGGTCACCGCGCCCTGGTGATCGGGCGGGAAAAACACCTGTTCAGCATTTACAACAAGATGCGCAACAAGCGTAAGTCCCTGAAGGAAATCATGGACCTCTACGCCTTCCGCATCATCGTCGACTCCGTAGACACCTGCTACCGGGTACTCGGCTGCGTGCACGGCCTGTATAAACCCGTGCCCGGCCAGTTCAAAGACTATATCGCCATTCCCAAGGCCAACGGTTACCAGTCACTGCACACTGTGCTGTTCGGCATGGAAGGCGTACCCATCGAAATCCAGATCCGCACCGAGGAAATGGAAGAGATGGCCAATAACGGCATCGCCGCCCACTGGCTCTACAAAGCCAACGAAGCGGAACCCAAACGCAATTCCAGCCACGCCCGCGCCCGGCAGTGGGTACAAGGCCTGCTGGAGATGCAGGAGCGCGCCGGCGACTCCCTGGAATTTATCGAGAACGTCAAAATCGACCTGTTCCCCGACGAGGTCTACGTATTCACGCCTCGCGGCGACATTATGGAGCTGCCCGCCGGCGCCACAGCTGTCGACTTTGCCTACGCCGTTCACAGCGATATCGGCAACGCCTGTGTGGCCTGTCGCATCAACCGCCGCCTGGCGCCGCTGTCCGAAGCCCTACAAAGCGGCCAGACTGTCGAAGTTATCACTACACCCGGGGCGCAACCCAACCCCGCCTGGCTGCACTTTGTGGTCACCGCCAAAGCCCGCAGCGGCATTCGTCACTACCTCAAACACCAGCGCCGCGCCGAAGCCGTTACCCTTGGCGAACGCATGTTGGAACGCGCCCTGGCCGGTATGGACGAGCAGTTCGACGAAATTGACGAACAATACCTCCAGCAACTGGTGGAAATCACCCAGACCAAATCCCTGGAGCAGCTCTACGAACAAATCGGTATGGGCAACCGCGTTGCCTACCTCACCGCCCGGCAGCTACTGAGCCTGCGCGACGAGAACACCGCCGAGATCGGCGATACCACTCCCATCTCGCGCCAGCCTATGGTCATTCACGGCACTGAGGGCTTTCTGGTTAACTTCGCGCGCTGTTGTTACCCCATTCCCGGCGACCACATTGTCGGCATTGTCAGCTCAGAAAAAGGCGTGGTGGTCCACAACGAGAACTGCCACAACAGCATTGAACTGAGCAGCAACCCGGAGCGAGTTGTGCCGCTGAGCTGGGCAGAGAACACCGACCGCGACTTCTCTGTTGAACTGAAGGTGGAACTCACCAAGCAGCGCGGCATCATCGCGGTGCTGGCCACCCGGGTGAACGGCGCCGACGCCAGTATCGAGAAAATCAGCGTCGAAGACGAAAACCCCAAAATCAGCACCATCCATTTGGTCATCGGAGTGCGCTCGCGCATTCACCTGGCCAGCATTATGAGACGCATCCGGAATATTCCCGCTGTACTCAAGGTTGAGCGGGAACGGCACTGACCCTCCCCCGCCCAAAACGTGTAAACCCAAGGAAAGCTACATGAGCAACAAACAGATCATTGCCACTGACAAGGCACCCCAGGCCATCGGCACCTATTCCCAGGCGGTAAAAGTCGACAACACCGTCTACCTTTCCGGGCAGATTCCCCTGATCCCCGAGACCATGGAAATGATCGAAGGCGGCATCGTCGAGCAGGCCACCCAGGTCTTTAAAAACCTGTCCGCAGTGGCTGAAGCCGCTGGCGGCTGCCTGGACGACGCAGTTAAAGTGAACATCTCGCTGACCGACCTCGGCGTGTTTGCCAGCGTAAATGAAGTGATGGCGCAGTTTTTCAAAGCACCCTATCCCGCCCGCGCCTGCGTTCAGGTCGCCGCCCTGCCCCGCGGCGCCATGATCGAAGTTGAAGTGATTCTCAGCCTGTAATCAGGCGTCCACAATCTGTCGAAAGCCGCTGCGAAAGTCAGGAAATTTCAAGACATAGCCGCTGGCTAACAGGCGCGTATTGCGGCAGCGTTTGCTGCCGGTGCGCGCCACCGGCTCACCCCGGCACTCATAAGGCACACCCAACAACTCTGCAACATAGGCCTGCACCTCATGGATGGGCGCCGGCTCTGAATCCACTCCCAGGTAACACTCCTCCACCGCCTCGCCCGCGTGAAGCCTGCCCAGCAAATGACAGAGAAAACCCACGCAGTCATCCCGGTGAATACGGTTTGTATAATGCAGCGGTTCCGCCGGCGCACACTCCCCTGCTCTGATCTTGTTCAGCATTTGCTCGCGGCCCGGCCCGTAAATACCGCCAAAGCGCACATTGCTGTGGGCGCAACTGTTTTGCCGGGCGAAGGCGGTAATGCTCTGCTCCGCCGACAATAACAGCCGGCCGGAAAACCGCTGCGGCTCCGTCACACTGAACTCATCCACCCACTCATGCTGCGACTGCTGGTACACCCCGGTACTGGAAACAAAAACCAGCGCCTTGGGTGGCACATCAAACCTGGCCAGCACAGCCTGCAAACCGGTCTCAAATATGGCACGGTACCCCGCTTCTGAATACCCCGCAGGGGTCAGGGTAAACAGCACATAGTCAGCACGCAGCGGCGGCAGCGCGGCAATACTCGCCACATCACCCAGATCCGCCTGAATACCTTCAACGCCTTCTGGCAGGCGACGGATATCCCGCCGCAAGCCACTGACCCGCCAGCCCGCATCACGAAAATGCGCCGCCACGCCACCACCGATATCACCACAGGCAACCGCCAACAAGCGCGGCGCCGTTCCCGCTTTATCCATACCTTTTCCTCAGCGGCGCAACGGCATTTTCGATGCCCGCTATATTCTTGATACCCACTGTTGCATACTTCAGAGCACGCACAATAACACCGAATTCACCGCAGGGGAGCACCATGAGTAACGCCGCCGCGCAACGCCGGTATGTCGCCGTCAACGCCGAAGACCACAGCCTGAGCCTCGCCACCGAGGCAATGCCCCAAGCCGGGCCGGGGGAAGTCCTGATCAAAGTGGCCGCTGCGGGCATCAACCGACCTGACCTGATGCAGCGCTACGGCCTTTATCCCCCACCCGCCGATGCCAGCCCCATACTCGGCCTGGAAGTCGCCGGCGAAATCGTCGCCGTAGGCGCGGGTGTCACCCGCTGGCGGGCTGGCGATCAGGTCTGCGCGCTGTGTAACGGCAACGGCTACGCCGATTACAGCCTCGCCCCCGCCGACCAGTGCCTACCCATTCCCAAGGGGCTGTCTGCCGTTGAAGCGGCTGCACTACCGGAAGTGTTGTTTACCGTCTGGCACAATGTGTTTGAACGCGGCGCCCTGAAGCCCGGCGAAATCCTGTTGATTCACGGCGGCAGCAGCGGCATCGGCACCGCCGCCATCACCATGGCCAAGGCCATGGGCGCCACCGTTTTTGTCACCGCCGGCAGCCAGGAAAAATGCGCCGCCTGTGAAGCACTCGGCGCCGACAAGGCGATCAACTACCGCGAAGAAGATTTTGTCGAGGCCTGTAAATCTGCCACCGACGGCAAAGGCGTCGACGTGATTCTCGACATGGTCGGCGGCAGCTACATCCAGCGCGATATCAACGCCGCTGCGGCAGACGGCCGCATCGTCTTTATCGCCTTCCAGGAAGGCTTTAAAGCAGAAGTGAATTTCGTTTCCGTATTAATGAAGCGCCTCACCCTGACCGCCTCAACCCTGCGCGCACAAAGCCCAGCTCAAAAAGCGGGAATCGCTCAAGCACTGGAACAACACATCCTACCCCTGATCGAAGCCGGCAAAATACGCCCGGTCATTGATCAGGTATTTCCCTTCGAAGAAGTCAGCGCGGCCCACGCCCGTATGGAAGGCGGGGAGCATATTGGCAAGATTGTTTTGCGGGTATCGCCTGAGGCATGAGCGGAAAGCAGGTTGTATTCCAAAAGTGGTATTTAATCGATTTTGCGATACGCCTACTTTTTCGTGGCGCCCTATTTCCATCGCTTACCAAGCCTTACGGCGCGCAAACCTTATGAACACTTTATCTCCGCGTACCAACCATTGATGAGGGGCGAAATTTCATGAAAGTCCCTGCCAGGCTGCCTACCTTCCGCGCTCGGAGGCTCAGAACTCCAGTTTATCGTGCGATCACAAAACCCCTTGCTGGATACCAGAACGGAAAACAAAGCACCCGAATCACCTCCCTTACAATAGGTGGCCTTTTCGGCGGAAAGTAAAGCAAGCATCTCCACATACTTCTCGTACTGCTGACGCGTCAACCCCGTAGCCTCAAGCACCGCTGATAACTTATAACCCTGAGACTGATAAACCCACGCATTACCGCGGCGAATATAACTATCAATGCGCTCTGCACCAACGATGAAACAGTGGTTATCCGTTGCATCACCCAGAGACATTTCCCTCAAACGCTCGACCAGCGATTGACTCTCTTTGAACTTATTGGTCAATTCATTAATCGCGTTTGAGTTGCCACACCCGGCGAGCAGGGTGAGAGCAGCCACGCAGAACTTCCTCCGCATAATACCTCCGGCAGACACACAGCCATATCGCGTCGACCTGTCTCGCCTTGTATGATCGAAAAACCATGATTTCCCTGTCTTTCATTTAAGCGATAAGGTGAGGCCCATACCTGTAGCCGCAGGTATTCAGTGTGGCAGCCCGGTGCGCGACTGGTGCCATTTTCATGAGCCCGTTAACAAGCTAGGGCGTCACACTGATCTTCAATTTAACTCGAACAGTCGAAGGGGCCTCTAGCCCGAATGTAGCAAGGGTGAGATATGAACGCAATCCACGAACTCTGCAGCGATTCCAACGGGAAAAATATCGGCATAGATATCGGTAAGTCCCAGTTGGATATTTTTATTCACGAAACACAAATGCATTGGTCTACGGGGAACAGTCCAGGAGACATCAAGTCACTGGTTGCTCGCCTGGCGCGTTACAAACTGAACCGCATTGTGGTGGAAGCCACGGGGGGCTATGAACGCCTTCTGGTGGAAGCTTGTGCTGAACGCGAGCTACCTATCGTTGTTGTCCAGCCCATGCAGGTTCGTCAGTTTGCAAAAGCCAAAGGAGTCATGGCCAAGACAGATAAAATGGACGCCAGCGTTATCGCATTATTCAGCGCAGTAATGCAACCGCCGATCAGGAAAATCGCCAGTAAAAACATACGTGTTTTTAGAGACTTACTGGCCCGAAAACGGCAGCTGAACGAGATGCGCACCCAAGAGCTGAATCGCATCCAGAAGGCGACAAAAGTCGTTACTCGGTCGCATCGCTGCCTGCTAAAGTTATTGGACAAAGAGATCGAATGGGTCAACGCAAAGCTTGCCAAAGAGCTGGCCAGTATTGAGGAATGGAAACACACCTACGAGCTGATCAGTACCGTGCCGGGCATTGGTGACGGCGTCGCGTTTACATTACTCGGCGAGTTACCGGAGCTTGGCGCACTCAATCATCGGCAGATTGCGGCGCTTGCCGGGCTCGCGCCATTCAATCGAGACAGCGGCAACCTGAAAGGTAAGCGGCGGATACGAGGCGGGCGAGCCCCCGTCAGAACGGTGTTGTACATGGCGATGCTATGTGCGATTCAACACAATCCCGTGATGCGCCACTTCTATCAACACTTGGTTTCTCAGGGCAAGCACAAGAAGGTCGCGCTCACTGCTTGCATGCGGAAAATGATTACGATTTTAAATGCCATGGTGCGCGACCGGAGGCCATGGCAAATGGTGTAGATTTAGTCGGCTAAAAGGTTGACTTGGGATCACAGTCGCTTGTTATGAGTTTTCAGAATACAGCTCATAGTGGAATATTCCTTTTCTACGACTAGTTTCCTTGATGGTCTTTTGATCCCAAATCTTAATCACTTGCACCACACTACCCTTGACCATCCATGGCTCCGAAGAAGTTCTAAGTCGGCCCTCAACGCCACCCCCTTTGAATTTACCTTCTTGAACGCAGCCTCCAGAATTTAGGCATATCATTCGCTCCTGAACTACCACCGCAGAAAATGGAGCTTCCTTTTCATTGAGAGATTCCATCAGTTTGTAATAGATCGTCTTGAAGTGATCATGGGTGAGCTCTATTTCGTCTTCCTGCAAGTCGAGGTAGATCTTC
>JBFEVY010000408.1:0-2404 GCA_041546665.1 Spongiibacteraceae bacterium
AGGTACCGGTCATGGAGTTGGCGATAACATCGTAGTCGGCGCCGACGTAATTTGAGCGCGACAGGATTTTTACAGCTTCAGGGCGGTTGGCGTTGTTGTTGTCGTCCAGCCATTTCGCTGCACGAATCATGGCCTTAACAACTGCAATATGGGTCTGGGGGTACTTGTCCGCCCAGCTTTTGCTCACGCCAAACACTTTTTCAGGGTTGTCTTTCCATATTTCATAGTCGGTGATGACCGGAACGCCAATGCCTTTGAAAACGGCTTGCTGGTTCCAGGGTTCGCCTACACAGTAGCGGTAGATGGTTCCCGCTTCCATGGTGGCGGGCATTTGTGGCGGCGGTGTGACGGACAGCAGGGCGTCGGCTTGAATCTGGCCGCTGATATCGCCTTTGAGGGGTGCGTAGTATCCAGGGTTAATGCCGCCGGCTGCCAGCCAGTAGCGTAGCTCGTAGTTGTGGGTGGATACGGGGAAAACCATCCCCATTTTGAAGGGTTTGCCTTCCGACTTGTATTTGTCGACCACTGGTTTCAGGTAGTCAGCCTTGATGGGGTGAACCGGCTTACCGTCTTTTTGCTTGGGAATATGCGGTTTCATTTCGTTCCAGATCGCGTTGGAAACCGTAATGCCGTTGCCGTTCAAGTCCATGCTGAACGCCGTGATGATATCTGCCTTGGTGCCAAAGCCAATGGTCGCGCCCAGTGGCTGACCTGCGAGCATATGCGCGCCGTCAAGCTCGCCGGTAATCACGCGGTCGAGGAGGACTTTCCAGTTTGCCTGGGCCTCCAGAGTGACGTAGAGGCCTTCATCCTCAAAAAACTGCTTTTCGTAGGCGATGGCCAGTGGCGCCATATCGGTCAGCTTGATAAAGCCGAATTTAAGTTCCTCCTTTTCCGGTTCGACCGCAAGGGTAAGGCAACTGCTGGACAGGGCCAGAGCGCCGAGCGCTGCTTTGACAAGGGTTCGGGTTTTGCCCGCTTTCATAAAAGGTTGATACCAGGACACGGCGTTTCTCCAAATTGAGTATTAGGGTGGTCGATTTCGCGCTAGCCTGATCAGGGCATTGCGAAAAGTGATCCACAAATTTACAAAATTGCTTTTCGTCGTTTTTTAGAACGTTCTGCTCAGGTATCTGCAATCAGTGTGCCATGGAAATAAATTATAAATAAAACATGGCATTGCGAAGATTTTGTAGAAATAAAACTAAGTTTGGTGGGCAGGAGTGGTGCGAGATGGAATCACGCTCAGGATGGGGTGCGCGCCGAGTTGGTGCGCGAAAAGCGTTACAAAACGGGGAAGGGCTTGAGGGCTAATGCGCCATTTTGCGCCACGAGAAAGTACGCTTTGCTGTCCCAGTCGCCGAGCACGATGCGCTCTGCGGGGCCGGTTTGGGTGTTGAGTGAGTGTGTTGCGGGGCGGTGAGTGTGACCGTGAATCAGCAGTGCGCAGTCGTGCGCTTGCAGAGCGGCGACAACGGCGTCAGGGCTGACATCCATGATGTCTTCGGCTTTGTTGCTGTTGGCTTCGCTGCTGGCCATTCGCAACTGGCGGGCGAGCTGGCGACGTTCTTCGAGGGGTTTGTTCAGAATGTCCTGCTGCCACTGCGGTGAGCGGAGCATGGTGCGCAGCTGAATATAGTCGCTGTCACCGGTACATAGGCTGTCGCCATGCATCAACAGCGCAGTTTGGCCATTGAGCTCAATGACGCATGGGTCTGGCAAAAGTTCTGCTCCGGCGCGGGCGCAAAACGCCGGCCCGAGTAAAAAATCCCGGTTGCCGTGCATGATATATAGGTGAGTGCCTGAATCGCTTAGTTGTCGCAAGGCCTCGGCGACCTCGTCAATGAGGGGGGATTGGTCGTCATCGCCAATCCAGCTCTCAAAGAAATCGCCAAGGATGTATAGCGCGTCGGCACCGCGCGCCTGTTCGTCCAGAAAACGGAAGAACGCCCGGCTTATATCCGGGCGCGTCGCGTCAAGGTGAAGGTCTGAAATAAACAGGCTGCGCATTGCTGGGTGATCAGTCCTGCCAAACGGCCTGTTCGATCACTACGTCTTCGGCGGGTACGTCTTGGTGCCCGGCGGCGCTGGTGGTGCGCACGGCCTTGATGGCATTGATAACGTCCATGCCGTCAGTCACTTTACCAAACACCGCGTAGCCCCAGCCTTGCATGGTTTTGCCGCTGTGGTTGAGGAAGTCGTTGTCTTTAACATTGATAAAGAACTGAGCTGTGGCGGAGTGGGGATCCATAGTGCGGGCCATAGCCAGGGTGCCCAGTTCGTTCTTCAGACCATTGTCCGCTTCGTTTTCAATGGGCTCGCGGGTGCTTTTTTGTTTCATGCCGGGTTCAAAACCGCCGCCCTGAATCATAAAGCCGTCGATGACGCGGTGAAAGATGGTGCC
>JBFEVY010000268.1:0-5038 GCA_041546665.1 Spongiibacteraceae bacterium
CAGGCCCATTACTTGTCATTAAAGAAGGTTCACTTGGCTCGCGACTAATAGTCGTAAACCTGAAAACAGATCAACGCTTTCTTGCATTCAAAAGAACTTTAGGCATCAATTCGTTCGAACTTACTCGATTTCCCGATGGCCGTATTGAGCTATCAGCTCAGCTAGGCTTTTCCGAAGAAGAAATACCAGACCTTGACAAGTTTTTGGCTACGGAAACAGCCATAAACTAGTCCGCACTTAACCATTACTCCATAGGGAATGGCCGGCCAGCCTATTTACCAGCCATTCCTTACCAATACTTCAGTATCCTCTAAGTCTTTTTATATACAGCTCGGACGCTCAGATTAGAACCGCGGGTTGATCTGTCTGATACATTCTAACAAGTCAACCTTGAGTGATGAACAGCATGGCAACCTCATGACCATTTCGAACTAACCGGTTCTGTCGCCACTGCAAACAGCCCCGCGATTGTGATGAGGGCCACCTGCATGTGCTTTAGAACCGAACCAGTGTTTAACTACACTCCGCTTACATGACGGGTGATTGAAATATCGAGATCAGGAAGAGTGTACTGATGGAAGTGGTGCCCGGGACCGGAATCGAACCGGTACGACCGTGAGGTCGAGAGATTTTAAGTCTCTTGTGTCTACCAATTTCACCACCCGGGCAGAGATATCGTGTCATCAGGCGCTGTTGGCCTGCGCGGTCCGATAAAGGGAGGCGCTTCTTGCAAAGCGCCCGCAGTCTACTGATTTACTTATAAAAGTTCAACGCATTACGGCATTGAATCACGATTCCGTTGGGCAAAGCTGCCGTCTCGCGCGGCGCCGATGCAGGGCCAGCAGGCTGATACCCAGCAGGAACAGGCTCGCCCAGGGGTATTTCAGGCTGTATACCACCGGCGTAAGCGCGGTGCGGGTTGCGGTGCGCAGTGCTTCCGAATCGGCGATGCGGTGGGCAATGGGCGGCGAGTAGCGGTAGTACAGCGACACCAGTTGGCGCCCCCACTCTGTGGGCATCAGCACCCGGTCGCGGAATTGCCGCAGTACTTTCACATCGTCGGCCATATAGCTGCCCCAGGCCGCGGTGGCGATAAAACAGGCACCGCCTCCCCCACCGCCACCACCGGAGCTGGCCACGTCACCGCTGGTGTCGCAGGCATCGCCCAGGCCGTTGTTGTCGCTGTCGGCCTGATTGGCGTTGGCAACATCGGGGCAGTTATCCAGCGCGTCGCGAATGCCGTCGTTATCGGTGTCGGTATCGTCCTGGTTGTCGCAGGCGTCACCGATGCCGTCGCCGTCACTGTCGAGCTGGCTGTTATTGGCCACATTCGGGCAGTTATCCAGGGTATTGCTGATGCCGTCGCTGTCACTGTCGTCGTTCGTGGCGTCGCAGGCGTCACCAATGCCGTCACCGTCACTATCGGCCTGAGTCGGATTGGCCACTGCCGGGCAATTATCGTCCCCGTCGTTAATGCCGTCGCTGTCGGAGTCATTACCGTTGGAGGGATCACAGGCGTCACCGAGGCCGTCGCCGTCCTGGTCGCTCTGGCTCGGGTTGCTGATATTCACACAGTTGTCGGCAATATCGGCCACGCCGTCACCGTCGGAGTCGGTATCGTCCTGTGGGTCGCAGAGGTCACCGATGCCGTCACCGTCGGTATCGGTCTGGGAGGCATTGGCCACGTTCGGGCAGTTATCGATTTCGTTGCGGATGCCGTCACTGTCGGAGTCGGTGTCGTCCTGGGGGTCGCAGACATCACCAATGCCGTCGCCGTCGATATCGGCCTGGTCTGAATTGACGGTGGTTGGGCAGTTGTCGTAAAAATCCAGCACACCGTCGGCGTCGCTGTCAGCCAGTTGGGTTGCCAGGTATTGCGCCACGGCTTCAGCGTCCAGCAGGCCGCTGCCGGTCACGTCATCAAAACCAGTAGTCGCCGGGGCGCCGGTTACATCAATAGCGGTGGCCTGCACCGCTTCGGTAAACAGTGAGGGAGTCAAAGTCGCGCCGTAGGCCTCTTTAAACAGCATATAGACTGCCGCCGCATTGGGCGCCGAGGCCGAGGTGCCAAAGAAATTCGGGAAGGCATCAGGCTCGCCGTCTATATCCGCGCTGCTGGAAGAATCCGAACCCATAAAGGTGGTGTTATTGCCGTCAGTCGCGGCAAATTGCGGCACGCTACGCTGGGTGGGCGCGTAGTTGCCATTGGCATCAAACTGCACGGTCTGGACGCCGCCTACCGAAGTAAAGGGCTCCGGGTCTATTGCTCGGGTAGTGAAATCTTCTGGATATACAGGCGACTCCCACCAGGCTACCGCCGCGACCGAGATCGCGTCCCGGGCAAGGGTGTGGCCCCAGGTTGAGGGCGCATTGAAGGCGTACTCTGGGTTGAGCACGTCGGCGCCACCGTAATACAAGCGAAACTCCAGTGGCACGCCTGCCTGCTGGGGAATATCGCCCTGGGAGCCCTCTTTATGCTCCACGGCAATGTAATAGTCCTGCGCCTGGGCGCCGGTTTCCAACAACACGTATTCTACGGGGTCGCCCTTGGGCGATCCGGTCGTGCCCTGGTCGTCATTGCTTACAATTGCCGTGGCCAGTGAGCTAATGGTTGGCGTTGTGGTGACATAAAGATCCAGGTCAATCTGCGAGCCCTTGCCCCGGCTGATGGAGTCGCCGGGCTGGTTCCAGTTCAACACCACGTAGAGTGAGGAAAACGCCGGCACGGTGATCTTCATAAAGGCATCGGTACCGCTGCTCGACCAGTTGTGCAGGTCGGCCCCGGTGGGCAGTGCGCTGGTGTCGTCCACTGCGGTATTGGCATCTTTGTAGACAAAGCGATGGCCGTAGTCGGCGTCGTTACCGGCAGCGATAAAATAGGCGATGCCCTTGTCGACACAGGCACTGGCGGCCAACGCCGGGCGGTCGTCCTGGTAAACACTTTCAATCAGGAAGAGCACATCATCGACAACTGCGGAAACCCCGGCGTCACACAGCGCCTCAATCGAATCCACCATTTCCTGCCGGCTCTGCCCCGCGGCGGCAAACACAATCTCCGCCCCGGGGGCGATATCGTGAATCAGCTCCGCCATGGCCGCGCCTTCGTCCGAGCCGGTGTCGTCACTATCGTTCAACAGGGTCACGGTCGCGGGCAGGTCGCCACTGTCTTGGGGGCGGCTGCCCTGCAGGGTGCCCGCAACCCCTTTGGCGGGAACGGTATTGCCATCGCGCACAAAATCGGTCTGGGCGAAACTGTCTGAAACAATGCCAATCTTGTGCCCGGCGCCACTGACCGACAGGCTGTTGGCCACGGTATCTGCCCGCAGAGCAACACCGGAGCGCGAAGTTACCGAGCCTGCCCGGTAGATGGGTGGCGGCGCATAGCGCAGGGTGTCGAACACCCCGGCGTCCACCAACGCCTCAATCTGGTCCGCCGAGGCTGCGCGCAGTGTTACCCAGCCGGAATCCGGGCTGTGGCCGCGCAGCTGAACATTGCTGCCCGCCAACGCCTGGTGAACATCACCGCTAAAGCCTTCTTTAAGGCGGGCTTCAATGTAGATGCCCCGCTCTGCCAGTTGCTGCGCCGCGCGCCGCACCAGTGGGCCGGGGCCACCCGGCGCCGCCGCAGCGCGAACCGAGCGCGCAATATCCCCACTGCGCGCCTCTTCAACAATTGCCTGGAGGTAGTGGCCAACGTGGGCCGGCGGCTCCACACTCGACGGGGTGTCGGCGGCGAGCCGGACAGAAAAGCAAGAACACAAAACCGCTGTGGAAACGAGCTTTAGCCCGACTTGGCGCAACACTTTAACAGTCATTCATCATCCTATTTTGCTTGCACATTTCTCGACTGCACATCGATCAGTGCCTTGGCGGGCGTAATCACCGTTACCCCCTTTACAGTAGCCAGCTCGCGCAACTCTTCTTTATTTTTGACGCTAATGGTGAGTTTATCCAGAACGGGAAACGAATTACGTAACCGGATTCGCTTTCTGCGCAAACTGGAGGACACAACATCTGACAGACCCGACAAATGGTGAAGTTCAACCAGAAGACCGCCATCGGCATCAAAGTTCAATTCGCTGTACGCAGGCTCGGAGAATTCCGTTTTCGACCAGGGGGCCTGCTCCTCGCCTTTTTGCAGCACAATCTCATCCAATGGTTCGAAATAGAGCTGCTTTAAGGTCGCCTCATCCAGTTCAAGGCGAATGTGCCGGCCACCCGAGGCCCGCCCGCAACCCACCAGGCACAGCGCAAACAGGGCCGCACCCAGCAGCCCTACGCCGATGGGCGACAAACGCCTCATAAGAAAGCCGTCCCTCAAAAAGCCGGCCTTTAAATGCTCTACCCGACAAATACTCATATTCTCAGACTAGCGCATCACCACGAAAAATCCTGTAAGGGATTCGCGAAATATCGGCCGATATTTCCCAAGGCTCTTGCAAATGCGCACAACATATATGATATTTCGTATATGAAAGAGATCATCGCAACACTACAACCCCTTACCCTGTTTAAATGCCTGGCCGAGGAAACCCGGCTTACGGCCATGCAGATGATGCTGAAGTCAGGCGAACTCTGCGTTTGCGAGCTGACCGACGCGTTGGGGCTCAGCCAGCCCAAGGTGTCGCGGCATTTGGCGGAACTGAAGAAATGCGGCCTTGTGCAGGACTGCCGGCGTGGCAAATGGGTGTATTACCGACTTAACGATGCCCTGCCGGAATGGGCGCTGGCCGTACTGCGGGAAAGTGCCGCGCCTATGGAAGCCGAGCTCAGCGGCATTCTGGCGCGACTGCCCACCGCCAACACGGCGAGCGCCTGCTGCTAAAATTTTTTGCCTATAAATATATGGAATTTCAAATATGTTGAAGCTGTTGTTTATCTGCACCCACAACCGCTGCCGCAGCATTCTCTGCGAGGCGATCAGCAACCGGCTCGGCGAAGGCAGACTGGTGACCCACAGCGCAGGCAGCCAACCCGCCGGCGAAGTTCACCCGCTCAGCCTGCAATACCTTACGGAGGCCGGCTATAACACCGCCGG
>JBFEVY010000178.1:0-7515 GCA_041546665.1 Spongiibacteraceae bacterium
GCAGGGTGTTGCGGTTTACGCCATTGGTGAGGCCACTGCGCGGGCACTGCGCGGCGCCGCGCTGCCGGTGGCGGCGGGAATGCCGACGGCGGAATTGTCGACGGGTACCGCAATGAACAGTGAAGCGCTGCTACAGCACCCTGATTTTCTTTCTCCGCGAAACGAAAAAATATTAATCTTCCGCGGCCTGGGTGGTCGCGAGCACCTTGCCGACGTATTGCGGCAGCGGGGCGCTCAAGTAGATTACGCAGAGTGTTATCGGCGCATGGAAGCCCCATTGAATTCCGGCGAGCTCGCCGCGCGTCTGCAGGCGGAAGGGATTAATTCGGTCTGCCTGAACAGTGGTGAAACGCTACAACATTTTTCGGCCCAGCTTGACGAGGCGACCTCGTTGAAACAGCAGATCTGGTTGATTGTGCCCAGTGAACGGGTGGCGGTGCTGGCGTCAACGCTGGGTTTTACCAAAGTGTGGCAGGCGGAGAACGCCGGCAGTGCGGCAACGCTGGCGGCCCTGGCGGGTATTGCCGAGCGCTGCTAGTGCTATATTCAAATAATCAATTTGTTAGAGAAGTCCTATGTCTGCAAACGACGACAACAATAATTCGGCGGGCGGCAAGCCTGCGGCGGATTCGAATATCGGAAAAGGCAAACCGGAACCGCCAGTATTGACCGAAAAGGCGGAGCCCCGAGTCGTAACGCCGGCCGTTAGTGCGGCGGAGAAAGCCGCCGATGCGAGTGAGGCTGACGCCAAGTCGAGCGGCAAAGATAAAACCAAAGGTAAAACGAAAGACAAGGCCAAGCCGGTTCGCAATCCGCGCCCGGGGATGACGCGTTTTGAGGCCTTTCTGTTGTTGCTGACCCTGCTGATTGCGCTCGCCGCGGCTGCCGCGGTCGCCTGGATGTATCAGCAACAGTACCTGAAGCCCGCCGAACCCGACCCGCAATTGCAGGCCCTACGCGTTGACCTCAATCAGCAGGAGAAGGCGCTGCGGTCACTCTCGGCCAGTCTGGAAGAGCAGCAGAACAAGCAACTGGCGAATCTCTCGCAGATGCGTAGTGAGCTGCAGCAGAGCACCGCCAGTTTGAGTCGTCAGCAGCAAACTCTGGTTGAAGCGGTCACCGCCCTGAGTACGGTGGATCGCAGCGATTGGCTGCTCGCCGAAGCGGAGTACTTGCTGCGTCTGGCAAATCAGCGGGCGCAGCTTAACCGCGACGCGGCCTCGGCGGCAAAGCTTCTCGGCAGTGCGGATGCCATTTTGCGCGGGCTGGATGATCCTGCCCTGCACACGGTGCGCGCCGCCCTGGCGGACGAAATCGCGGCGCTGAAAGGCACGGCGGATTTTGATGTTGAGGGCACTTACCTGAAGCTGGCAGGGCTGGTCAGTCTCTGTGCCGACTTGACGCTATTTGAGGCGCCCAAGTATACCCCCGAGGCGCAAACTGAAGCGGCGGAGCAGTGGCAGGATCGCCTGCGCAGCGGTTTGGCCTACGCCTGGAACAAGCTGCGCAGCTATATTCGGGTTCGTCACCACGACGCAAACTTTCAAGCGGTTCTGGCACCGGAGCAGGAAGCCGTGCTGCGCGCCAGCCTGCGGCTGATGCTTGAACAGGCCCAGCTGGCCTTGCTTGCCGAGCGCCCGGCGCTGTACCAGCGTTCCCTTGAAAAAGCCCGGGAAGCTCTGCGGCGTTACTACTTGCTCGATGATCGTCGCGAGGCGGCGATTGGCGAAATCGATGCGCTGATCAGAGTACCGGTCGCACAGGACATCGCCGATATCTCCGGCTCTCTGCGCGAACTGAAGCTTTATGTAGACAGTCGTCGCTGGCAGCGCGAGGCTGCTCGATGAGACTGTTTATTGGGATTCTTCTAGCGCTGGTTGTGGCGGCGGCGCTCACTGCTGCCATGCAGTACGATTCCGGCTATATCCTGCTGGCCTGGGGGCAAACCACTGTCGAGATGACTATCTGGGTGGGCCTGGCGGTGCTGGTGATTTTTCTGCTGTTGTGCGGCCTGGCCTTTGTGCTGCTGCGTCGTGGTACGCGGTTTCTCGATCGCATGGGTAACCTGCGCAGTGACCGCAGGGACCGACGTGACCGCGGGCGCAATCACCGCGGTCTGGTCGCCTATCATGAGGGTAATTGGGCAAGGGCCAGAAATCTGTTAATTGATGCTGTCGGTGACTCTGAACGACCCTTGAATAACTATCTGCTGGCGGCGCGGGCGAGCCATGCATTGGGAGATGACAAGGCAGTAAACCGTTACCTGACCATGGCTGCCGCAACCGGCGGTGACGCCGATGTGGCCGCAGCGCTGACCCGGGCGGAACTGGAGTGCAAGAGCGGGCAGTTCGCCGCGGCGCAGGCCACACTGGACAATCTGCGCCAGGCAAAAGCTCAGCCCACGGCCCTGTGTCTGTATGCTGATATCTATTGCGGCCTGCCGGACTGGGGTCGCCTGCGCAAACTGCTGCCCGAGTTACGCCGACAAAAACTGTACAGTGACGAGCGCCGGGAGCACTTGGAACGCCAGGCCCTGCAGGGCGAACTGGGACAATTCAATACGGCCTCCGACAAGGCAGCGCTGCTGCAGTGGTGGCAGACAGTGCCGGGGCGTTGGCAGACAGATGGTGAACTGTTGTTTGATTATCTGACACTGCTTCAGCGACGCGGTGAGGAAGCCGAAGCCGCTCAGCAATTGCAGAACGTGTTGAAAACCCATTGGAATCCGCGGCTGGTGGCACTGTACGGCGAATATGCCAGCGGTGACCCGAAAAGGGCCCTGCGGGTGGCTGAAGGCTGGTTGAAGCAGCACGCTGATGAGCCGGAGTTATTGCTGACTTTGGGGCGCTTGAGTCTGCGCAATAAATTGTGGGGGAAGGCGCGGGACTATTTCGAATCGGCAAATCGACATGCACCGTCGGCGCAGGCCTGCCTGGAGTTGGCGCGCCTGCACCGGGCCTTGGGTGAAGCTGAACAGGCCAGTCACTTCAGCGGGGAAGCGCTGCGTCTGATGGGGCAGGGTCTGCCCGAGCTACCTTTGCCCTAGCAGATCTAAAATCAACGGTCTGCTAGTGGCCGGGTACCGGCCATTGCAACAGAAATTTAGCGCCGCCCAGCGACGACGCCTCCACGGTGGCGCTGCCGCCATGCCATTGCATAATGCGCTTTACGATGGCCAGGCCAAGACCGTAGCCGGATTTTTTCTCACCCTCTTTGTTCAATCTGACAAACGAGCGAAACACCTTTTCCCGGTCTGGCGGTGCAATACCGGGGCCGTCGTCTTCCACGCTCACGCAGTATTGCTGGTCGTCACCGCCGAGGGTGACGATGATGCGAGCGCCGGCGAAACGCTGTGCATTCTGAATCAGATTGGTCAGTATTCGCTCCATCAACGACCAGTCGCAGGTAATCTCAGTGGAACTGCGCAGGTTGCGGGTGTGGATGGTGATCTTCTCGTTGTCCTGCTGTAATTCAGCGACGATGGCGTCGCAGAAGGCGACCCAGTCGTCACTGCCTTGATCAATCGTCTGCTGGCTTTGGTCGAAGCCAGCGTAGCTCAGGAGTTCGTTTACAAAGTCTTCCAGGTTTGCCACGTCTTCCCGAACATTCTGCAGTTTGTTTTGAATGAATTGCGGGCTGTCGGACTCGCTGGCCATTTCCAGCGCAAATTTCATACGCGCCAGCGGGGTTCTCAGCTCGTGGGACACGGCGTAGGTCATTTCCTTTTGCGAGGCGAGCAAATCCCGAATCCGCGTCGACATGGTGTTAAAGGCATTGGCGAGTGGTTGGACGTGGGAGCGCCGGCGCAGGGTGACGGTGGCGGCAGTGCCGTCCCGGCCGACCTTTGCAGTTTGATCCTGCAGGGTGTAGAGATCGCGGGAAAGCGGCCACACCCAGATATAAATCACCGCCGCCAGGGCCAGATAAAAGATCAGAATAAAAACAAAATAGCGATCCTTTGCGGGTGCTGCTTCGGCGCTGTGGCGCAGGCCCAGCACTACATCACTGTCAGGCAGGCGTTGATACAGGCGCTGAGTATGCTGTTGGTCGGTGACAAAAACGGGCTCGCCCTGGGCAATGTCAGCCGCCAAATCCGACGAGGAGAATTCGCCGAGACTGTAGCGGGTAATATCGATGTTCAGTGCGGCATTCAGGCGCGCAATTTCGGAATCCAATGTCTTGGGGGGGAGCCCTTCAAGCTGCTCAGATAGCAGTTCTAGCAAGCTCCGTTGGTAGTCGTTAATACCGTTGACGGGCTGGGTTTGCTCCCAGGCCTTATCCAGTCCCCAGCCGATAATCAGGATGGAAGCGACAATAATCAGGTAAAGCGATATAAAGGCGCGGCGCATGGCAGGCCCTAATTCCAGTTAGACGGCACCAGCATATACCCTTTGCCCCAAACCGTTTTTATTTTTTCGGGTTTTTGAGTGTTGTCGCCAAGCTTTCTGCGCAGGTGGGACACCAAGATGTCGACGGCTCTGTCCAGACCGTCATAGGGCCGGCTGTAGAGGGCTGCGAATAAATGGTCGCGGCTCAGGGTTTCGCCGGCCTGTCTGGCCAGGGTTCGCAATAAATCGAATTCATGGCAGGACAGGTCGACCGGGGCATCTTTGAGGGTGACGTTGCGAGCGCGAATATCGATATGCAGCCTACCCAGGGTGATATAGTCATCGGCACCATCTTCGCTGTTTTGATAGCGGCGCAGCAGGGCGCGAATTCTGGCGAGCAGGATGCGGGGCTCGGCGGGCTTGATCACATAGTCATCGGCACCGTATTCCAGACCGAGAATTTGGTCGGCATCGCTGTTCCTGGCGGTCAGCATCAGAATAGGGCCACTGTAAGCGGGCCGGATATCCTGACAGATACTCATGCCATCTTTGCCCGGTAACATGATATCCAGCAATACAATGTCGGGTTTAAGATCCTGTACGCGGCGCGCCACCGCCAGACCGTTGGCTTCCACCACGACCCGAAAGTCGTGTCCCTCCAGGTAGTCCTTTACCAGTTGCGCGAGGCGCTCATCATCTTCGGCCAATAAAATTAGATTCATGGTGTAACTATCCGACTATGTCCATGTGCCGTTCACTAGAAAAAACTCCAGGGGTTGCGCCGTTTTCGGCGGTAGCGGGGCTCATCTCGAACCACTTCAAACTCGGCTGAGGCCAGCAGTAAATTCTGGTCAACTTCTCTCAGGCTGAAAGTGACGTTGGCCGCCGCCGACAGCGAAAAGCGGTGGCTGCCGGAAAGTTCATTTTCCCAACAGCGCAGTGGTAACTGTTTGTCGCTGCGGTACAAACACAGGGCTCGGGGCTCGCCCGCCGTCCAGCGGATTTCCAGCTCGTCCTCACAGCGTTCTTCCTGTTCGGAGAGTACACACAAACGCGGCTGAATTGAAAACTCAATGCCAGCAAGTTGCGGCAGGGCCAGCGCGCTGCTGTGTTGAAGTGCGAATAAGACAATTGCGCTGAGAGGGAGGCAGTAGCCGAGCTTAAAAATGGTACACCCCCCCAATAAAGGCGGTAATCACCTTATTGTCTTCCAGCAGGGGGCTGTCGCTTGTTGACGAACCAAAACGCTTGTAGCGAACCGAGGCGCTTAGTGACCAGGCTTTTGATAATTGCCTGTGCCAGGCGAATTTGACTACCGTAGCGGTATCGGCCTTGGCCTCAAATAGCAAGCTGGCGTTGTTGACCTCGTTGCTATTGGTGCCGTAGTAGTAATCGAGCAGGGCGCGGCTTTGCCATTCCAGCCCGCCAAATACCGAGAAATGGTTTTTCTCGATTGCAAAGTCGTAGCTGGCGCCGAGTCTCAGTTCCTGACCGTTATGCACCCCGCTGATATCGCTGAGCAGCTGGGCATTAAGCATCCAGTTTCCCAGGTAGTGGCTGTACTCGATGCCGGCTAGTGCGGCGGTGCGGCGTTTGTCGAGGGATTTCGGGTCGACCTGGGTGCCAGTTGAAACTGCCGTTTCGGCGTCAGTGTCAGTATTGTCGCCACCATCTTGTCCATTGCCCGGAATACTGCTTCCATCGTTAACAAGGTCCTGGCCGCCTTCCAGGGTGAAATTGCCAATGCTCAAGGAGTCCCGGAAAAAGAAGGCATCCAGGTCCATGGTGCCGATCAGGTTCAGCATTTGCCGGGGGGTATCCAGCAGGGTATAGCCCAGCTCGTAATTCTCCACGAAAAACTTTTCGCCGTACCAAGAGAATTGGGGAAGCAGGATCAGGGTCTGGTCGTCGCGGCCGATAACCGGGTTGGTTCGGGTGCCGATGCCGAGGGCGAGGGAGACATCCCAACTGCCCACTTTTCTGCACGCCGGCGTATCTTCTGTGCAATACGCATCATCCACAGCTTGCCCGGCTGCGGGCTTGGCGCTATCACTGGCCCAGGTCAGCGGTGCAAGGCTGAGCAGGGCGGCGAGCGCAATGGGTGTGGTGATGCGTTTCATTCAGTTGGCCGGGGAATTTCAGATACTGACATCATAAGCGGCAAGTCGCGAATGCGCTGTAGATGCCAACAATTTTTTACAAAATTACACGCATTTATAACAGCTTATGCAAGGAGTGCGGACTAGTATTAGAGCTAACTAGTGATAGAACAAAGGGGCGGTACTGCGCCCCGTCGGCGACGCCTCGTATAACCGCGGTCATAGGCTACGCTAGGGATAGCCTGTGGTCGAACCCGGATGGATCAAAATTGGGAGCAGTAAAATGTCAGAAAAAATAACAGACCAGGGAGTGTCAGTATTCAGAGCGTCGATTCGCGGCGTATCGCTGACACTTAGCGCTGCTGTGCTAGCGGCATGTGGTGGCGGTAGCTCCGGTGGTGGCGCAGAGCCCGCGCAACTCAGCGGCCTGCTAAAACCGGTAGCCAGCGAGGAGGAATTTCTTGCCGGCCTGGAAGCCGCTTACACCACGGATAGTGCTCAGCAGAATCGCGATGACGGTAATGCCACTCCAGTCGCTGAGAGCGGTGACGCAGCGCTGGATGGCAATGCCAGCAGCAGCGGTTACTCCACTACCTATACTCAGGAAGCCAATGTCGACGAGATTGACGTGGTGAAGTACGACGGCGAACACCTCTACATTGTTCCGAGTCTGCAAAATAACTGTTGTTTCTTTATCGCGCTGGAAGGTGATGCCACAGATGCCGGCGTGGCGGAAAACGACGGTTCGCAAACCGAAGAACCCGCACAGCCCGCGATTAGAATCCTCTCTACGGACCCCAGCACTGCAACCGCCGCCGAGGTGGCGAGTATTCCCTTGGAGCAGGGCGAATATGTGCAGGGGCTTTATCTGTTGCCTGAACAGAAGGCTCTACTGACGGTAGGCACTGAAACGTTCTATGGCGGCTACGGCGGCTTTTGGTTGGATATCTGGGCCTGGCATGAGCAAAACGTGAGGGTTAATTACTATGATGTCAGCGATGCGGCTAATCCGGTCAACGACTGGGAAATCGAACTCGAGGGCGGCTTTGTTGAAAGCCGCCGAGTGTGGAACACGGTGTATCTGGTGA
>JBFEVY010000039.1:0-16728 GCA_041546665.1 Spongiibacteraceae bacterium
AGATCTCCACCGGCGACATGTTGCGTGCACACGTCAAAGCCGGTTCTGATCTGGGCATCGCCGCAAAGAAAATAATGGATGATGGCGGTCTTGTTTCTGATGACATTATCATGGGCATGATCAAGGAACGCGTCAAGGAAGATGACTGCAAGAACGGCTACCTGTTTGACGGCTTTCCACGCACCATTCCCCAGGCGGAGGCATTGATCACTGCGGGCGTGGGAATCGACAAGGTTCTCGAGATTCAAGTCGCCGATGAAGAAATCGTGACGCGGATGAGCGGTCGCCGGACCCACGAGGCTTCCGGACGTACCTACCATGTTGTCTACAACCCGCCGAAACAGGAAGGTGTCGACGATGTCACCGGCGAGCCGCTTATTCAGCGGGAAGACGACCTCGAAGAAACTGTCCGCAACCGCCTCAAGGTCTATCACGAGCAGACCAAGCCTCTGGTCGCTTTTTATAGCGGTTTGACCGGCGATGATGCGCCTCAGTACGCCTCGGTTAATGGCGTGGGCAGTGTTGACGATATCACGTCACGGGTATTGCAAGCTCTGTCGTAAACGACCCGGTGGTAATCTGTGACAAAAGGCGCCTACGGGTGCCTTTTTTGTTTGAAGGTCCATCCGGCGAGTGCAATTATTCGTAAGCTCAAAGCATCAAACGATGCGCTTGCAAAAAAAATCGGTCTTGTGGGGTTACTATGAAATCGGCGATTGTATTTATCAATCTGGGAACACCTTCTGCGCCAACGCCGCGCGCAGTGAGGCAGTTTTTGCGGGAGTTTCTATCCGACAGGCGTGTTGTAGAGGTGCCCAGGCTCATCTGGTTGTTGATACTGTATCTGTTTATCTTGCCCTTGCGTCCCCGCCGTGTGGCGAAAGCGTATCAGCAGATCTGGTTTGGGAACGTTTCGCCTCTGCGGCATTTTTCAGAGCAACTTGTCTTGGGTGTTGGTAAAAAAATATCGGCGCAGTATCCCGAAAAAGACATCAGTGTGCATCTCGCTATGACCTATGGCGACCCCAGTCTTACTCGCGTGCTAGATGGGGTCATGGCGTCGGGTTGTGAACGCATCTTGTTTGTTCCCCTTTATCCACAATACTCCGCGACCACGACCGCCGCTGCGATGGATATCGTGATGCGTTATTTCTCTGCTAAACGCAATATTCCCCAGTGGAGTTGGATTCGGGATTACCACGATCACCCCGAATATATTGCTGCGTTGGCCTGGTCAATTGAATCACATTGGCAGGAGCAGGGAAGAGGCGACTACCTTCTAGCGTCTTTTCACGGCATTCCCAAACGCAATATCGAATTAGGCGACCCCTATCAGCAACATTGTGAGCGCACGGCAAAGCTGGTTGCGGAAAAATTAGGCCTGAACGATTCGGAGTGGCAGCTCAGTTATCAATCCCGTTTGGGCAAGGCGGAATGGTTGCAGCCGTATACTGATAAGACTCTCGCGGCCTTACCCGGAAAGGGCGTTAAAAAACTCGATGTGATTTGTCCCGCCTTTGCCGTCGAATGTCTGGAAACATTGGAAGAAATTGATGGGGAAGGTCACGATATTTTTACCGAAGGCGGTGGTGATGCGTTTCGTTATATCCCATGTCTGAACGATAGTGACATCCATCAAAACGTTATGCTGACGCTTTGCAGAAATTTTATCGAGCAAATTTAAATCGGTGGGCGTTTTTTGTCGTGCCGATTTTGCAAAAAAATTGAGTCAAATGAAGTTGTTTGCTGCTTTTTTTGGAAAAAAATCGCAAAAAATCCACAAAACCTACTGATTTTGCTGGTTAAATTTTGCACTGGATATTTTGTGTGCTATTTTTACCATTGGTTTTTATCAAATTAGCAATATTTATTCTGTAAGGAGAATAAAAATGCCCGCCGCGAAATCTAAACGTAAAGTTACCGCTGCAAAAAAACAAGCCCCTACGAAAGCAAAAGTTGGTCGTCCAGCTGGTAGCCGCACTCGAGCAAAAAGCCCTGCGCTGACAATGCCTGTTGTTGTCAAGGCAGAAGCCGGTCTGAAAAAAGTTGAGGAAATGCTCAAGAAAGATCGTATGAGCGCTGCTGATGCGAAAAGTAAACTCGAGGCAGCAAAAGCCAAAGCCAAAGGTTCAAAACGTGCAGCGGATAAAAATGCGGTAAAACGTGCTAATGCAAACGTTGTCAAAGCCAACGCCAAACTGAAAGTAACCCGCTCCAAAGTTGCCGAAAGTAAGGCAGCATTGGCAAACGCCAAAGCAGCAGCAAAAATCAAAGCCTCTGATGAAGCTATCAAGAAGAAAGTTGCAGAGCGTTCTGAAGCACTGGCCAGAAAGGCTCAAGCTGACGTTGCCAAGGCCGTTGCCCTGTTTGAAAAACGATTCCTGAAAAAGCGCACTGCTGAAAACAAAGCAAAAATCGCCGTTATCGAGAAAAAGCTGGTTGCCAAGCACAAGCAAGCAGTAAAACAGCTCGCCGCAAAAACCAGCGCTGCCAAACCTGCCGCGAAAAAGACCGCAGCGAAGGCTAAAACAACAGCTGCTAAAGCGACTCCAGCTGTAAAAGCAAGCGCCCCCAAAAAAGCAGTGGCCAAAAAGGCAGCTCCGAAGAAGGCAGCGCCCAAAAAAGCCGCAGCTAAAAAGGCCGTTGCAAAAAAAGCTGCGCCAAAGCGCAAAGTAGCAGCTAAAAAGGCCGCACCGCGTAAAGCAAAAGCGCCAGTTGTTGCAGCCGAGTAATTAGCACAGCGACAAAAAGTATGAAAAAGGGGGCTGCGGCCCCCTTTTTTGTGAGTGCGATTTATTGCTGTAGGTCTCGCGGTGTATTGAGGTTTTTAAAACTTTGTGGAAATTCGCTGAAATCAGCGCGAGCGTAGCCAAACTCAGCATACCAGGCTCGAACACTTCTTCCGCCATCTGCCAGGAACGCCTGTAAATGCAAGCGGCAACTGCGGTCGATAAGTGCGAATAGATACTGCTCTCTGTCGCCGTCGTAGGCACAGCAGATCTGACTGCCGCAGGCACTTTTACTGCGCTGGAGGATGGTGTAAAGCTCCGCCGGGGGGGAGGGGCAGTCGCAGGGAACAACGAGTACCTGGTCACTGCTTGCGCCTTCTAGTCCGGCCAATAGACCTGCAAGTGGGCCAGCGAAGCCCGGCAGGGTGTCAGTGAGAGTTTTTCCGTAGTGCTGGTAGTCTGTAAGGTGCCGGTTGGCGCTAATAAGGACTTCCTTCGCATTGGCGGCGTATTTCTCCAACAGGTATTCGATCAAGGGCTTATCGCGATAGCGTAACAGGCCCTTATCCTGTCCCCCCATTCTCTGTCCGGCGCCGCCGGCCAATATCAACAGGGAATAGCCTTGTTTCGGGCTTGTCATTTCGGTCATGGCGATGTGCTATTATCTCGCTGTTTTCAGCGTTATAACATTGATGGCCAAAATGTCGAGTAAAAAACTACGCATTCTAGCGTTAGATACCAGTACCGAAGCCTGTTCCGTTGCGGTGATTTGTGGAGGCGAGCTCGCAGAGGATTATCGTGAGTTACCTCGAGCCCATACCCGTTTTATTCTCCCCATGGTTGATGAGTTGCTAAACCGTTGCGAAATGTCACTCGGTGAACTTGATGCCATTGCCTTTGGCGCTGGCCCCGGATCTTTTACCGGATTGAGAGTGTGCGCGGCAACTGTTCAGGGCTTGGCGTTTGCCTCCGATATTCCGGTGGTACCGGTGTCTACCCTGCGGGCTATGGCGCAGAGCTGGTTAGATGGGGCGCTACGTTCAAATATTGCCGACGGTGCAGTCATTCACGCTGCCTTAGATGCGCGAATGGATGAAATCTATTCGGGTGAATATGAAATCCAGGCTGGGATAGCGAACTTGAAAGGGGCAGAGCGCTTATGTCATCCCGCGGACCTGCAGTTTGATGCGCCCGAGCTTATTGCCGGTGTGGGAAGTGGCTGGGGTTTTCGGGGGCAGTTTGTGGCAATGCCCGCCGTGCAGCGTATTGAAACTGAAATTCAACCGAGAGCAGCGGCGATTGCCAAACTGGGTGCCCACGATTTACAGCAGGGTTTTGCCCAACCTGCCGATGCCGCACAGCCGGTTTATTTGCGCGAGAATGTCGCATGGAAGAACTGATCCGTACCGGTGTCGAAAAGAACAAGCTTACGGACGAGGAACGTAAATGAACAGTATTCAGGCGATTGTCCTGGCGGCGATACAGGGGCTGACTGAATTTTTACCGGTATCCAGTTCAGGGCATTTGGTACTGCCGCAAACCTTGCTGGGCTGGAGTGACCAGGGGTTGGCGTTTGATGTGGCCGTTCACGTCGGCTCCTTATTGGCCGTTTTGTGGTATTTTCGTGCCGATGTGGGCCTGCTGTTACAGGCCTGGGCGGGTAGCGCTCTGGGGCGCCGCAACGACGAGCATAGCCGGCTGGCATGGATGATTATCGTGGCAACGCTGCCGGCGGTATTTGCCGGTTTGGCGTTCAACGATTTTATAGAAGCGCACCTGCGGTCTGGTTGGGTCTTGGCCAGCACGACATTGATCTTTGGGATTGCCCTGGGCGTTGTTGATCGCCTTTCAAGTCATCGCAGGCATTTGGCTGATATTGGTATTCGTATAGCGTTAATCGTCGGTGTCGCCCAGGCACTCGCGCTGATTCCGGGAACCTCTCGCTCTGGAATTACCATTACTGCGGCCTTACTCCTTGGTCTGAGTCGCAGCGATGCGGCGCGGTTTTCGTTTTTATTGTCGATGCCAATTATTGCAGCGGCAGGTAGCTATAAATTGCTAGAGCTGCTTGAGAGTAGTGATCCGGTGGCTTGGAATTTCCTCGCAATTGGTTTTCTTGTGTCGGCGCTAACGGCCTATGCCTGTATTCATTTATTTATGGACTGGATCGAGCGAATTGGCATGATGCCCTTCGCGATTTATCGCGTTGTTCTTGCGGCCATTCTGTTCGCGATATTAATGACTAACTCTGTAGGAGTGTGACGCTGTGTTACCGCCTTCTGATAAAACGCCAAATGCCGTGACCTTTATAGGACTGGGGGTCATGGGCTACCCAATGGCGGGACACCTTCATCGCAAAGCAGAAGAAAGCGGAGCGTTTACGGTTCGTGTGTATAACCGAAGCGCCGACAAAGCCGCAAAATGGCGTGAGAACTATGGCGGCGTAGTTGCTGGCACCGTTGAGGAAGCTGTGGATACGGCCTCCGTTGTCGCGCTGTGTTTGGGCGCCGACGAAGATGTGCGGCAGGTACTGACAGGTAGTGACGGCGTGTTCGCCAGGCTCCCTGCGGGTGGGGTGATTGTTGATCATTCGACGACTTCCGCGGCGTTGGCGAGGGAAATGGCTGCTGCTGCGATAGAATACGGACATCAGTTTATCGATGCGCCGGTTTCCGGTGGCGAGGCAGGGGCGCAGGCGGGGCGTTTGACCGTAATGGCAGGCGGTGACGAGGCCAGCTTTGCACAAATTGAAACAGTGTTGTCCTGTTATGCCGCCCGGTATCGGCTGCTTGGCCCCAGTGGAGCCGGTCAGCTTGCTAAAATGGTCAATCAGATCTGTATCGCCGGGCTCCTGCAGGGCCTGTCCGAGGGGATTCATTTTGGGCTGGAGCAGGGCCTGGATATGGACGCCGTCGTCGATGTCATCAGCGCCGGTGCCGCACAATCCTGGCAGATGGAAAACCGCGCGGCGACCATGTTAAAAGGTGAGTACAATTTTGGCTTTGCGGTGGACTGGATGCGCAAGGATCTCGGCTATGTATTGGAGGAAGCGCGCCGCCAGAAGGTGAGCCTGCCAGTAACCGCATTGGTCGACCAGTTTTATGCCAATGTGCAAAACCTTGGAGGTGGGCGTTTCGATACCTCAAGCCTGTTGACAGCCTTGCAGTCCCACAAAAACAAATCCTGACCGGCGAAATAGCTTTAGTGGAGTAACAACGTAGCAATGATGAGCGATAAAACGACCTTTAATTCAGGTCTGATGCAATTTTTGGATGCGAGCCCGACACCCTTTCACGCAGTTTTAAGCCTCGCCAACGCGCTGACCGCCGCCGGGTTCAAACAATTGGACGAACGGGAAGATTGGCAGTTAGTTCCTGGGGCCTATTTCGTGACGCGTAATGACTCTTCAATAGTCGCATTCCGGGTTGGCACCGCGTCGCTTGCGGAGTCGGGCTGGCGAATGGTCGGCGCACATACCGATAGCCCCTGTCTGCGGGTGAAACCCAATCCCAGCCTGAATCGCCACGGATATTTTCAGGTGGGTGTGGAAGTCTACGGCGGTGCACTGCTCAACCCCTGGTTTGATCGCGATTTGGGCCTGGCCGGACGGGTAAGCTACCGCGCTAAGTCTGGGGAATTGAAGAGTGTGCTGTTTAACAGTGAAAGCGCCGTGGGTTGCATCCCCAGTCTGGCCATTCACCTGGACCGTGAGGCTAACAACAGCCGCAGTATAAACCCCCAAACTGATTTACCGGTGCTGTTAATGCAGGCTGAGGAAGGCCAGCCTAAGCCTGAGTTTAAGACCTTGCTGGCAGACATGCTGCTTGCGCAGGGGGTAGATGATATCGAGGCGGTTCACGACTACGAGTTGAGTTTCTATGATTGTCAGGGCGCGTCAATCTACGGTTTGAAGAAGCAGTTTATCGCCAGCGCAAGGCTGGATAACTTATTGTCGTGTTACGTCGGTCTGGAGGCGCTACTTGCCGCAGATCCGTCGCAACATAGTGTGCTGGTCTGCAATGATCATGAAGAAGTTGGCAGTATGTCCAGCGCCGGTGCTCAGGGGCCAATGCTCAAGTCCGTTTTGCGCCGGGTAGCGGGAGACGAGGTCAGTTGGCAGCGGGCCATTGCCAACTCGTATTTGATTTCGGCGGACAATGCCCATGGGATTCACCCAAATTTCAGTGATCGCCATGATGCCAATCATGGCCCCCAGTTAAACAAAGGGGCGGTCATCAAAATCAATGTGAATCAGCGTTATGCCACTAATAGCGAAACCAGTGCGATGTTTCGACAGCTGTGCGAAGAAGAGAGTGAACCAGTTCAGAGTTTTGTGGTGCGAACGGATATGGCTTGTGGCAGTACGATTGGGCCAATCACCGCGTCGGCTATTGGTGTGGCGACTCTTGATATTTGGGTGCCGACTTTTGCCATGCATTCCATAAGGGAAACCGCTGGCAGCGATGACGCCTTCAGCTTGAGCAAGGTGCTCAGACGGTTTTACTGTCGCTAAAATTTACAAAATGGTGAGGGCGCGGCGTAGCACCGCCGCGCCAATCTTTTTCTAGCCTTTGAAGGCCGGTTTACGTTTTTCGGCAAAGGCGTGAATACCTTCTTGCCCATCAGGGCTGTTAATCAGCTTGGCAATGCTGCGGCTTTCCAGTTCGAGCTGGGTTTCAAAGTTATTATTGTAAGTGTCGAGCAGCAGGGCCTTGGATTGGCCGTAAGCTTGAGTGGGGCCATTAGCCATGCGTTCCGCCATGGCTAGCGCCTCGGATTGAAGCTCATCATCAGCCACAACCTTGGTTAACAAACCCCATTCCAGCGCTTCCTGTGCACTCAGTACGCGGTTGGTCAGAATCAGTTCCTGAGCGCGGCGCAAGCCGACAAGGCGGGGCAGATAGTAGCTTGAGCCACCGTCGGGGCTGAGTGCAACGCCGGTATAAGCCAGGGTGAATTTCGCAGACTCTGCGGCAAAAACGATATCTCCGCTAACCGCCAAGCTAAAGCCTGCACCGGCGGCAGTGCCATTGACGGCGACAATTAAAGGGGCTGCCATGCGCGCAAAGCGAGAGCTGGCAGTATGCAGGGCGGCGGTAACATCCTTCAGGTGCTGACCGGCCGCGTCGCCCTTATCAATAAAGGACGGGAGATCCCCGCCCGCGGAGAACATACGACCTTTGCCGGTGAGCAGCACCGCGCGAATCTCTGGGTCACAATCGCAGGTATTGGCCGCTTCCATCAGTTCCTGAGCCAGGAGCAGGTTCACACTATTGGCATTATCTGGGCGGTTCAGTGTGATATGGGCAACACCGTTTTGTTTTTTCCATTCAATTGTCTGAAATTCGTTCATCTTGGGACCTGTTTGCGGGTTATAAAGCGTGCGCGAGTGAGCAATCTAATATTACGTTGTTGTGTCTCACTAAATGGGGTTTGAGAGGGTAGATCAGGCCTATAATAAGGTCAATCACGCAGCAGAAATTTCTCAGGTAGCCATTTCCCCTATGAAGGTCTTATTGCTCTCCGCCTATCACGCCCAAAGTCACGCACAATGGGTAGAGGGCTTGCAGCGGCATCTGCCGGATCTTGACTGGACAGTGCTGACCTTGCCGCCGCGTCACTTCAACTGGCGAATCCGTGGCAATAGTCTGAGTTGGGCGTTTGGCGAAAGGGATCTCCTGCGGGAAAAATACGATGTTGTTTTGGCAACGTCGATGTGTGATCTGTCATCGTTAGTGGGGTTCGTTCCAGAATTGGCCCATATCCCCAAAGTGGTGTACTGCCACGAGAATCAATTCGCATATCCGGCATCGGCCCGCCAGCAGGGGATACTGGAAGCTCAGGTTCTCAATATTTATACCGCGCTGGCCGCTGATCAGCTTATCTTTAACAGTGAGTACAACCGTCGCACTTTTCTTGAGGGCAGTGTGGCACTGCTCAACAAAATGCCCGATTTTGTTCCTATGAAATCGATTACCGCGCAACTGGCCAAGAGTGAGGTGTTGCCAGTCGGTATTGAGTGCGCGCCTATATCAGCGGAGTCCTTGCGAGATGAGAATCCCAGCGAAGATGCTCGACTTTGGTTGGTCTGGAACCATCGCTGGGAACACGACAAGGGGCCTGAGCAGCTGCTTGCGGCGTTAAGGGCCTGTGAGTATACGGGGCTGCCGCTTGATGTCAGCATTGTTGGCCAACAGTTTCGTCGCCAGCCTGAGGCATTTAGTGAGATTGAGCGCCTTATAGCGCGCAGTGATAGCCTAAAACTTCGCCATTGGGGCTTTCTGGCAAGCCGTGATGATTATGCCGGATTACTCTCACAGGCTGATGTGGTCCTTTCCACCGCAAGTCACGACTTTCAGGGTTTGTCGGTGCTTGAGGCGGCGACGGCGGGTTGCACGCCGTTGTTGCCAAACCGGCTTGCCTATCCAGAGTGGTTCGATGGGCGCTTCCTCTATCCAGATTGCGGCGAGGGGATTGCCGAAGAGGGCGAGGCCGTCGCCCAAGGCCTGGAGGCATTGTTGAGCCAGAAACGGCGCGGAGGGTTGCCTAAAGCCGATGTAAGTTCGCTGTCCTGGGAGCGATTAGCATCACAATACCGCCGGATGTTGGAAAGCGCTGCCAGCAGCAAAAGTCGCGGTGACAGTGGCTAATCGAGCCAGTATCATAGTCGCCCTTTAAAGGGCCCGGTTTTCGGGCTGGCAGCAACAGATAGGTCGCATCATGACATCAGCGAACAAAGCAAAACAACGGGTTCTAACCGGTATTACCACCACGGGTACCCCGCATTTGGGAAATTTCGTTGGCGCTATCCGGCCTGCGATTGCCGAGAGTTTAAGCCAGGAGCACGACAGTTTTTTCTTTTTGGCGGATTACCACGCGCTGATCAAATGCCAGGATCCCAAACTGGTTCATCAATCCGCACGGGAAATCGCCGCGACCTGGTTGGCACTGGGGCTGGATACAGAACGCGTCACCTTCTATCGCCAGTCCGATGTACCGGAAATTACCGAGCTGAGCTGGGTATTGAGTTGCGTGTGCGGCAAGGGCTTGATGAATCGCGCCCACGCTTATAAAGCCGCCGTTCAAGAAAACGAAGAAAAAGGTGAAGATGCCGATTTTGGCGTCACCATGGGTTTGTTCAGTTACCCAGTATTGATGGCGGCGGATATTCTGGCGTTCAATGCGAACCGTGTGCCGGTGGGTCGCGACCAGATTCAGCATATTGAAATGGCGCGGGATATGGCGCAGCGCTTTAACCATATTTACGGTGACACCTTCGTATTGCCCGAGGCAATTGTCGATGACGAGATAGCGGTGCTCAGTGGCCTCGATGGTCGCAAAATGAGTAAGAGCTACGGTAATACCATTCCTTTGTTTCTCCCCGAGAAGAAACTGCAAAAGCATATTAACAAGATCAAAACCAATCTATTGGAGCCCGGCGAGCCCAAAGACCCGGATACTTCGACGGTATTTGAAATTTGGTGCGCCTTTGCCGATGCCGGCCAGCGCGAGGATATGCGCCAGCAGTTTGCGGAAGGGATTGCCTGGGGACAGGCCAAAAAATCCCTCTTTGAGCTGATCAATAGCGAATTGAGCGAGCCGCGACGCCGCTACGAGGAAATCCTTGAAGATGGTGCCTACCTGGATTCGGTATTGGCTGCAGGGGCGGAGAAGGCCCGCGCCGAAGCGCGGCAATTACTGGCTAAGGTACGCAGTGCAGTGGGCCTGGCGCCCTTTGCGTGATTCGCCTTAACTAAAAAAATGCCCAGGCAGATTTCTGGGCACTTTTGAGAATAGCGGGGCTGACGGCCCCGCGACGTCTGATCTTAGAATTCAAATCCCACTTCAACGAACACGCTACGTGGTTCGCCAACAAAATACCGATAGTTACCAAAGGCATAGTCGGCGCGTTCAGCGTAGTCGATATCTCCAAGATTATTAACGCGAACCACGCTGTATATCTGGCTGCCGTAGTCCTGACGCCAGCGCAGGTGGGCCAGAGTATGACCGGGGTATTCGGGCTCATTTGTCGCGTCGAGGTAGTAGCGGCCCTGGTAGATCACTTCCAGCGCGAGCTGGCTGCCGTGCCAGGGCTTCCATTTCAATTCGGTGGAAGCCAGTTGCCGCGGCGCGGTATCAAGGTCGTTGCCGTCACTGCCGGCAACATTGTTGGCATACGTATGCTTGGCATAGCTGCCCTGGAAGGACCAGCTCAGGGTTGGTGAAATCATCCAGTTAAGACTTAATTCCACGCCTTTACTCAGGGTGGCTCCGCCGTTGATATTGTTGCGGTCGCTGTCCTGAATGATCAACTCGTCCTTCTTCATCCAGTAAGCCGAAACCTGCCACTGAACCCGCGATAACTCTGTACGCAGTCCGATTTCCAGGCTGTCCAGTGACTCCTCGTCGAGGTTGGCGTTAAGTTGTGAGGCCTGCAGACGGTACAACTCGGTTGCCTGCGGCGCGCGAAAACCGTGGGCGGCGTTAAAAATCAGATCGGAGTATTCGGTGGCCGAGTAAATATATCCCAGGTGGTAAGACGGATTGCGAAACTGGTTGGTGTCGTCACTGGGGCGCGCGTAACGGCAGGGCGTTGTTGCGCAGGGGCTGCCATCTTCCGCGGTATTCCCGTCGATCATCTGGTTGTCGTATTTATAAAGCTGAATGTCGTAGCGCAGCCCAAGTGTCAGGTGGCTTTTCTCAGAGGCGCGCCAGTCACTACCGATAAACCACGCGGCATAAGCACCATCAACGTCGTAATCGTATTGTTTTCCGGTAGGGAAGGGGCCAAATCCCGGGGCTTCCTGAGTTTGCTGGAGATAGGCCTTGGTCAGCTCCATATCAAAGCCGTTGTGCAGGGTCAGCGTTTCCGAGGGGTTGTGGTAGAAGGCTGTTTGCAGGCCCACTGTGCGTTCGCCATTTTCCTCGCGGGGTGTGCCCGGCAGAAAGTGTTGCAGGAAATCCATTTCGGTATAGCGAAGATAGGGGGTGACAACAAAGCGGCTGTCTTTTCTGCCTTCACGGCTGAAACGGCTGTAGTAACGGATACTTTGTGAATTTCGATAGGCTTCGGGATTCGGGTTGTCCCGCTTTTGTGCGTCATCTTTATAGGCGTCTTCGCCGTAAAGATAGCCCGCAGTTTCCTGATTCAGGTTGCTCGCCGACAACAGGGAGCTAATCTGCCACACCTCACCTTGGTAGTCGTGGCGTAGATTCAGCTTCTGTTGGTCGTAGCCGGAGTCATCCTTGTAGCCGCCATCACTTTCACCGTGAAAACTCAGCAGAAAACCATGCTTGCCGGCAGTGTCGCCATATTGGAGTTTGACCCTGCCGTAATCGTGGGGGCCGCCTTCCAAGGCAATCCGGGCTTCCCGCTCTTTTGGCGCTGCGGTGCTAATCACGTTGATAACGCCATTCAGCGCATTTGATCCGTGCACCGCCGTACCCGGTCCGCGCAGTACTTCAATTCGGCTGGCTTGCTCGCTGTTCACATCGAACAGGCTGTTTACATTACAAAATCCCAGTCCGCGTAGGGGAATGCCATCTTCGGCAAAATAGAAGGCGCCACAGCTTCCGGGGCCGGTCAACACCGCTGACCGGATAGCGGTGAGGTGTTCCTGCCCATTGTTGCGGCTGATCCAGACTCCGGGGACCCGGTTCAATGCCTCGTTGATATGGCTGTGACCAATGCTGCGGATTTCCTCTTCAGTGATAATGGAGATCGCCTGGCTTTCGTTACTGGTGGGGCGTTCGATGCGGCTCGCTGTGACAGAGACAGTTTCAATGCGTTTCTCTGACGAATCGCCATTGTCGTCCTGTGCATAGGCTGCGCTAATCGCGGTGCAACCGATCAGAACGGCGAGACGTGCCGCAGCAGTGCGGCGGTAGTGTTGAATACCCATAAATCTCAAAAATGCCCCCAAACTTATAATAATTTGTGATTATCTAGCGTCGGGACCTCGGTCACGCCGCTATAAAAATACCTGCTGGTATTCGAAGACGGCAGAATCATACCATTCTCAATAGGGGAAAAATGTTCAGAACGTGCAATTTTTCTAATCCGGGTAGGTCTCGCCGGCTATTTGAGAGATCGCGTTTCAGGATGTGTCACGTTAATTTGCCGGGACTGCACAAATTAGTTTGGCGTTGTAAGGTATTGATAGATAGTGCGAAGTTGCTATATCTGCGCTGGTGATTAAACACAAAAAGGCCGACCCTGATGGGGCGGCCTGTTCGTTAGCGGAGCGCGACGGGGCTGACGTAATGTGAAATTGCCCGGCAACGCATGCCATTAGATATGGCTTATAAGGTCTTAAGGTATTCCACAATCGCGCGGCGCTTTGCATTACTTAGGAAGTTAGTAAGGCAACACCGGTTTCAATTAAAGGTTGTAATTGAGACGGAGACTGTCCGGCGCGGGCCCGCAAAGAAAGACTATGTAGAAGACTTTGCGCAAGCATCCCACGGCTTTTTCCGTTTGGCGTCGCTGATATATGGCCGCTATCTATTGCAATCTGAAACTGCTCGGCGAGTTTTTCATCCACAAACTGAATGATTGCCATCAGATCTTCTTGGATGGCAGAGTTGCAGGGCGCTACCGTGACTGCGGTACTCATGACCATGCAGCCTTTGGCAATGCCCCCCCCACTATAAACCGTAAGCGCATTTTGGTAGAAAGCAATTAGGCGATCGCGAATATTGCCATCTGACCCCATGGTTTCAATAAACACCGCTTCCATTTTGTCAGCGAAGTTCTGCAGTAACCGCCGATATATATCTTCCTTGCTTCCAAATGCACGATAGATGCTTGGGCGATTGATACCCATTGCCCCTACAAGGTCATCCAGTGAGGTATCACTAAATCCTTTCTTCCAAAAAACCTGCTCTGCCGCCTTCAACACCTTCTCTTCATTAAAGGTACGAGGGCGTCCTCTGGAGTTAGTCATTATCACCTCATATTTGTACTGACTTGCACAATAATACCATGGGGTCTATTATTATGCGAACTGGTACATATATAGGAGTTTGCGAGTTGTGATTATCGAAAATCCCAGAAGCGACATTCCCGCTAGGCTAGAGGGCCTTCACTTATTCCATTTTGATGGCGCTCCCTGCGCGCAAAGAGTTCGTTTTGCTTTAGGGGAAAAAGGTCTGGCCCGCGGGCGTGAAGAAAAGTTTGATGATGTTTCCGAAAAGGCGGTTAGGGGAGAGGCCGGCGCTTGGGTGAGTCGCATCGTTTCTCTACCTAAGAAGCAACACATGACCGAAACCTATTCCGGTATTCACCCCAATATGGTTGTTCCTGCGTTGGTGCACGATGGAACGCTAATTCTGGAGTCTATGGATATCATTGAATACTTGGACAATATGTTTGGTGGTAAAGCACTAATACCACAGCAACAGGACCTCCGAGACGCGACGATGCTTCGCGTGGAACAAGCTAAGGCCCTACACAGGTCGATCCGGTATGTTTCGTTTTATTGGGGTTTGGGGCGACTCGCTGTGTTGAACTCCAAAGAGCGGGCTCAACTGGCGCAACTCGCGGCCCATGGGAACGACGGAGAAAATCTGGTGACCTTCTACGACGGATACAGTAATCGGAGCATTCCGGAAGCAGTCTACCGTGACCACCTAAGTAACCTTTACCAGGCTTTTGTAGAGCTGGATAGAGAACTGGCTGACGGCCGGGAATACTTGACGTCGAATGATGTTTCAATTGCCGATGCATTCTGGGCTATGAAGGTTCTCAAGATGATTGAAACCGGCTATCCGATTCAGAAATACCACCCCCGCCTTTACGGCTGGTATCAGAGAGTCAGCCAACGGCCATCGTTCCAAAATGAGGTCATGTCGCATAATCGACTTATGAGTCGATTTTTCCGTACTAAATCGGCTATCGACAATGTCCTGGGCCGTGGCTTGAAAGATGCACTTAAGGACATCGCAGCATGAGCGGCAAGGCGACGATACTGGTTGCAGACCCAGGTAGGCCGTCACTGCTGACGCTCCTATGGCGGATAATGGGCGCAGAAACACGCGGCGGTATAGATAAATCTTTGCGAATACTCGGGCTGAAGAAACTTCTTGATATCAACCCCGAGGACTGGTCAGTACCCGACAGCGACTTCTGCAAACAGGCGACCCAATATGCCAGCGAGCTTTGTCCGCCGTTTATGATGCGTCACTGCTTCCGTTCATACTGCTTTGGGGCGGCACTTGCCTCTCGACATGGCTTGAAACTGGATCGCGAGGTGTTTTTCGTTGCGGCAATGCTTCACGATCTTGGGTTGAGCGAAAAGCATGCTAACGATACAGGGTCGTTTGAGTGGGTCGGAGCGAGGCTTGCACATGACTACTGCGTAGAAGCTGAGCAAAAGGAAGAGGTCGCCGCTACAATCCATAACGCTATTGCATTACACACTTCAGTCGGGGTGGCGGATAAGAAAGAACCGGAAGTCGCTATGTTGCACTTCGGCACCGGAATGGACCTATTTGGCATGCGTATACACGAAATTCCAGGAGCGACGGTTGAGCAAGTGCTGGCCGATTACTCCCGGGGCAATTTCAAGTCAGAAATGTCTACATGCCTATCACATCAGTTCCATCATAAGCCTGATAGTCAGTTTGCGGCTGCGGCAGGCATTGGCATTATTGACCGAATTATGGAGACGCTCGTCTAGTGAGAAATTGAGCGCAGACAGGATATCGTGCCGAGTGGCTCCTGGCATGTTTGTACAAGTATCGCGAGGATTTTGCCCGCTAAGCTAAAGAAGGAGACAAAGAAAAGCCCCGCTTGAGGCGAGGCTTTAAATAATGGTACCAGAGGCCGGACTCGAACCGGCACGCTTTTAAGGGCGGGGGATTTTGAATCCCCTGTGTCTACCAATTTCACCACTCTGGCATGTCGAAGGCGCAGGATTATAAGCAAGGGCTGGGGCGGAGGTCAACGGACTTTAGCGTAAAACCCAGCTTTGATTGGAGTCGAGGTGAAATTTCCGCTACTCTTGCGCCTCCAAGGCCGCCAGGCTCCTGATTTTCCTTGTATATAGTACTCGATAATGCAGCGCAGTGATTTTTATTTTGACCTTCCTGATGAACTGATTGCCTATCAGCCCTGTGCTGAGCGCGATGGCAGTCGTTTGCTGGTGTTGAAGGAAGATAAACTTGAGCATCGCAACTTTAAAGATCTGGTCGACTACCTGCGAGCGGGCGATTTGCTGGTTTTCAATAATACCCGCGTAATCCCGGCACGTGTCTACGCGGCCAAAGAAACCGGTGGGCGGGTTGAAATTCTGGTTGAACGTATGCTCGATGCCACGACGGCGCTGGCTCACGTGCGGGCCAGTAAGTCTCCGCGGGAAGGCGCCAAGCTTTTTCTCGCCCACTCGGAAACCGCCACGCCGGGCGAGGAGTATGTTGAAGTGGTGGGCCGGGACGATGCGCTGTTCAAATTGTCTTTTCCGCGGCTGATTCTCGATATTTTAAACGAGGTGGGGCATATGCCTTTGCCGCCCTATATTGAGCGGGAAGATGTTGCGGAGGACCGCGAGCGTTATCAGACCGTGTACGCCAGTCGCGATGGCGCGGTAGCGGCGCCCACGGCCGGGCTGCATTTTACTGATGCCCTGATCCAGCAATGTAAAAACCTCGGCGTGGAGGTTGCTTTCGTCACTCTGCACGTTGGTGCGGGCACCTTTCAGCCGGTGCGGGTGGATGATATCCGCGAACATATAATGCACTCTGAATATATTGAAGTCGACGAGAGTGTTTGCCAGCAGGTGCGCCAAACCCGCGAGCGGGGCGGGCGAGTGGTGGCGGTGGGCACCACTAGCGTGCGCAGCCTGGAATCAGCCTCGTCTAGCGGCGAGATACAGCCGTTTCGTGGCGAGAGTAATATTTTTATTTATCCCGGCTACGAGTTTAAAAGTGTCGATCTTATGGTGACCAATTTCCACCTGCCGGAATCGACCTTGATCATGTTGATCAGCGCTTTTGCCGG
>JBFEVY010000132.1:0-9013 GCA_041546665.1 Spongiibacteraceae bacterium
CCGTTTATAGGTATTCACTTCGGTAATGGAATGCGCCAGAGCGTGTAGGCGCACCACTTCGACAATTGGCAACACACCCCGTTTTTTCATGTCCAGCTCGTGGGAATGTTCGCCACTGCGCTCCACCGCAATGCGCCCGAACAAGCCCAGCGGTGGCGTATTCGACAACACGTTCTCCGCCAAAGCTGCGAGAAAAATGGTGTTTTTGCTACTGCATTGCAGCATATGCGTCTGTAACTGCTCGCACAAATCGCGGTCACCGTAGATTGGGCGCAAGTCGAAGGCGATACTCACCCGCATTACCGCATTGGGGCTGGGATTGTGCATCCAGTTGTCCACGGTTCTGCGCCAGGCCTGCAGGCGTTGACGCCAGGCGGGGTTGCTCGCCATCACATCCCCCGGACAATAGTCGTAGCCGCAGGCATTCAGACCGTCGCAAACCCACTTAGCCAAAGACTCAAACCAGGCCATATCACTGTCGGAGGCACCGTCCGCAATCAGTAAACCGTTATCCTGGTCGCCTCCCAGCAATTGTTCACCGCGTGCCTGCGACCCAAAACCCAGCCAACAGAAGGGCTGCGGCGCCGCACCAAGCTCATCTAGCGCCAGTGTAATCAGGCGTTGGGTCAGCGCATCGCTGACCGCTGTGGTAAGGCGGGTTATCTGATTACTCGGGGTTTCCGCCAGGACCCACTGACGAAACATATCAGGCAAGCGCCGCATCTGCTCCTGCAATTCCGCCACCGTATTGAGGCGCTTGATGCGCTGCACGAAAAACAGCGGATCATCCTCCCGCGCCAGATGAATATCCGAAGTTGATAGCATGCCTGTCAGCCTTGCCTCATCGTTCACCACCGGCACATGGTGAACCCGGTGATCAGTCATCAGCAGCACGGCGTCAAACAGACTGTTCTGCTCTCCAATGGTTAGCGGGTCCGGGCTCATAACCTCGCGTATGGGTAAAGCGGGACTGAGCTCACCGGCGATAACGCGGCTGCGCAAATCGCGGTCGGTAACAATACCTAACAAGTGATCACCGTCGAGCACAATGACTGAAGACACTCGATGCTCAGTCATCATTTGCGCCGCCCCGCGTATACTTTGCTCCGGGCTCACGCACACCGGCTTTTTACTCATGGCCGAGGCAACGGACTGCATCAGAAAGCCCGCCTGGGGACGGTAGCGCGCCGCGCGGCGTAATTGGCGAGCCGCACGGGTGTGAAAAAATCGATCAATATGGCGAAAATCCCGCCGCAACTGCAGAAACGCCTGTTCCGGAAAGCGATAGATCAGCGTGTCTTCGGTTGCGATAAATCGGTCATTGAGCTCGCCATCATCGGCGCCAATGAAAAAACTCTCTCCCGATTCCAGGCGCTGAAAAATACCGTCGGTTTTGTGCTCGTCAACTGCACCACTGCGAATGATAAACAGGCCAGCGCCATCGTCGACGCTGAAACAATGACCTACCCGGCAGTAACGCACGGCAATACTTGCCGCGCAACGGCGTAAAGTCGACTCACCCAACGAGTCAAAAGGCAGACATTCCGCCAGAAAGTCTGCGACTAAATCCAATTCCGGACTGTCGCCGCTCATTGGCACGTGCTCCCGCAGACGAGTCTGAGAAGCGGAGGATTACTCTTCGTGACGAAAGTCTTTCTGGTAGCTGGTTTCATACTGAGTAAACTCCAAACCGGACTGACCGTAATACATGCTGCCCTGAGCGGTCACCGCCACTCTAAGTTGCGGTGCCTCGCTGTTTGGCACACTGGTGGTTATCGTCCACTGCATTCCCGATTCGTCGAGCTGGCTCATCGCCATGGGCGGGTAATCTGTTTCGGCGTCAGGCACCAAAGCCACCGCCGCCGTTTCCAGGGGAAAACGGGATTCCAGGTTCAGAGTCATGACTTTGTCGGCGCGCAGATCGGTGGTCAAACTAAACTTGAAATCGCCATTTTTCATCGTACAGCGACCGCTGCTGTAACGGCAGTTTGACGACGCCGCCAGCGGATAACTTTGCCCTGCGACAGCCTGTTGCGGAGGCTCAGAGACCGCTCTATCCACGCCAAAATAAGCGATTACCGCAAGAATGGGGGCAACAATCATCGCCACCACGAAATGCCGGTTTGTCAGGAAGCTTTTTTCAGCCATTCGGGTTTCCACTGTTGTTTTTATTACGCTGTTCCCGGCGCGATCTTCAACGCGCTACGGAACAGACAGTCACGAACATCAGACTTATTAGACAATAAAAAGGGCAAACGATCAGCCTGCCCTTTTTGAAGTTCACTGGTCACTGGATCTCAGTTACTAGTGATCGTGCGCCGCTTCGACGCCTGAAGGAACACGGATATGCTCCACCAGATCCTGAATGTGCTCCGGGGGCTCCCGAGTCACAGCAGACACTGCGAAGGCTACAGCGAAGTTCACCACCGCGCCCACTGCACCAAAGGCATTGGGTTCAATACCGAAGAACCAGTTGGGTGACATATCGCCCAGGAATGCGGTACTGGCCACAAACATAATGCCCTTATGTTGGAAGACGTACAGCAGCGTCACCCCGATACCCGCAACCATACCGGCTATCGCACCCTCTTTGTTGATACGGCGGTTAAAAATGCCCATCATCAGCGCGGGGAAGATTGAGGATGCCGCCAGACCAAAGGCCAAGGCCACGGTCCCTGCTGCAAAATCCGGAGGATTGTATCCCAAGTAGCCGGCCACCCCAATAGCACCTGCCATCGCAATACGGCTGGCCAGCAGCTCAGACTTCTCTGAAATATCGGGTTTGAATACCCCTTTCAGAAGGTCGTGGGATATTGCCGAGGCAATGGCCAACAGTAGACCCGCGGCGGTAGACAAGGCCGCAGCAAGACCACCTGCAGCCACCAGGGCAATCACCCAGTTAGGCAGTTTGGCGATCTCGGGATTTGCCAACACCATGATGTCCTTGTCGATATTGACCATTTCATTGGTCGCCGGATCAGCGGTGTACTGCACACGGCCGTCGCCGTTTTTGTCTTCAAAGCCGAGCAGGCCGGTTTTTTCCCAGTTTCTGAACCACTGCGGACGCTCATCATAGGCCATGTTTTGCGTGCTGTTTGGCGGGCGGATGGTGTTGTGCAGGTTCAGGCGAGCCATAGCCGCTACTGCAGGTGCAGTGGTGTACAGGATTGCGATGAAAACCAGCGCCCAACCCGCAGAAGTCCGCGCGTCTTTTACCTTGGGTACGGTGAAGAAGCGAATGATAACGTGGGGCAGACCTGCGGTACCGATCATAAGCGACATGGTGTACACAAACATGTTCAGAGTGCTGCCGCGAACATTATTGGTGTAATCTGCGAAACCCAGTTCAGTAATGACTTGGTCCAGCCTGTCTAACAGATAGACATCAGTGCCGGTGATAGTGCTACCCAAACCCAGCTGCGGAATGGGGTTACCAGTCAGATGCAGTGAGATAAAAATCGCTGGAATCGTATAGGCCAGAATCAATACACAGTACTGCGCAATTTGCGTGTAGGTAATGCCCTTCATACCGCCGACAACCGCGTAAATAAATACGATGGTCATCCCCACCAACAGACCGGCCTCATAGCTCACTTGCAGGAAGCGGGAGAACGCCACGCCTACCCCTTTCATCTGCCCGATAACGTAGGTTACCGAGATGATGATAAGACAGACAACGGCCACAATCCGCGCGGTGCGGGAGTAGAACCGGTCACCGATAAATTCAGGCACGGTGAACTTGCCGTACTTGCGCAGATACGGCGCGAGGAACATTGCCAGCAGTACAAAGCCACCGGTCCAGCCCATGAGAAACACCGAGCCGCCGTAGCCCATGTAGGCAATCAGGCCGGCCATGGAGATGAACGACGCGGCGCTCATCCAGTCGGCCGCTGTTGCCATACCGTTGGCAATCGGGTGTACGCCACCACCGGCAACGTAAAACTCCTTAGTCGATCCGGCACGGCTCCAGAGCGCGATACCGATGTAGATGGCGAAGGTAAACCCCACCACAATATACGTTAGCGTTTGCAGTTCCATCGTCCCTTACCTCACTCGTCGTCTACGCCGTATTTACGGTCGAGATCACCCATCTTTTTCGCGTAGACAAAGGTGAGAATCACGAACACATAAATCGAGCCCTGTTGGGCAAACCAGAAACCCAACTTGTAACCGCCGAGGCGAATACCATTGAGCACATCTACCAGCAGTACACCGCAGCCATAGGACACGACGAACCAGATTATTGACAAGACCAGCATCAGCTTGAGGTTTTCGCGCCAGTATGCCTGGGCAAGCTCCTTACTCTTAAATGCCATTTTTATTCTCCTAGTTTTTAAATAAGGTGACGGTGCATAGATTGACGCATACCCGTCACCAGAGACCATTGGACTTTAGTCGCCCGCCGGTGCGCTCACATCGATTTAGAACACGTATTTCACGCTGAATTGGAGCCGATCAGTGTCGCCGCTGTCGTCGCCATTCACTGTGCCCTCAATAGTTTTTTCCGCGTAAATATATTCAACACCCAGGGTCAGAGGCGCCACCGGAGAATAAAGCAGGTTGGCGTGCATACTCTGGTAGGATTTAGGTGTTGTGCCGCTGGCAACGCTATCCGGGTTGTCAGCTGATGAAGCCGAGTAAACAAAGCTGCTGCGCCATTGATCAGCCCAGAAGTGGCGATAGGCGATAAAGCCACCGAAGGCATCAATCAGTTCAATATCACCGTCGCCTTCGACAACGCCATCACGGTAGGACTGCAGCCCCAGATAACGACCCATGGCATTGCCGCCGTTCAACTGAAACTTGATATCGTCTTTGCCCAGTTTCCAGGTACCGGCCACGCTGATGCCGTAACCGATAACGCTGTCATCACCTTCCAGAGGCGTGGCACTACCGGTTGGTGTAAACGTCTCTTTGTAGGCAATTTCACGCAGAATACCCGCCACGCTATAGGACAGATCGCCAGCTTTGCCGTTGTAGCGCACCACCATGTCTGGCAACGCATTATTGTCGTAAGCACTGGAGCCCGCCGCGCCACCGGCGCCGAGCAAACCTGTTGACGGGTTCTCTACCGCCAACATCCAGGAACCCCCTGATGCGTCACTGTGCGTCCAGCGCAATTGCGATTGGCGCTCGAACAGGGTGCCGACTGGGCCGACAAAGTCGAGGGTTTCAGGCAGCGTGCCAACATTAAAGAAGGTGCTCCAGCTCTGACCTGCAAGCAGCGAGCTGTTTTCATCGTACTTCCAGCTGACAAAGGCATGACGAATACGCGAAGCCGAGGAGTTACTGATGCGCTCGTCGCCGATCTGGTTTACGCCAAAGTCCATTTCAAAGTGGGTGGAAATTTCCCCTGCAGCAGTCTGGGATTTGGTTTTGAACCAGATACGGGAGTGCTTGGCCTGGAAATCCAGATTGGTGTCGCCGGAGTCGCCGCCGATGGGGATGACCGATGGCACAAGAAAATCGTTACCGACCGTTGCGGTGGGCCGCTCGCCGCCGCTATAGGTACTGGCAATCACATCCAGTTTGATATAGCCACCAAAGCTGTATTCGGTCGCACTCTTATCGCTACTGGTTTCGTCTTTTTTGGCCAGTTCCGCCTCCAGGCGAGCGACTCTGTCTTCCAGGCTTTCTGCATGCGATACCAGCGGAAAAGCTGCTGCGACTGCAAGCGGTAACGCCAACAGCCTGCCGGGTTTCAGTAAGGATTTGCGTTTGCGATTATTGTTGTTCGCCATTTTATGACTCCCCGTTTGATAATTATTTCAGAGTTCAGGAGTCATCAGTTATAGGCTCGTCACCCACTACGGTGTATTAGCCTTTAGTCAATATTAGACCAAGGTCTATATCGAGCTAGTCCGCCCGCACCGCCGCCGCTAGACCAAGGTCTAATGGAAATTCCGGGCGCGTCGGAGCAGTATGCGTGTATCCGAACTATTGAGGTTCATCCCGACCTCAACCGGCCTGGGGAACACCCCGCCGGTCCATCAGCCTTCCTATGGGTCATTGCCCTGTGTCTCGCAGGGCTTTTTTATTCTCGCCCCGCTTCTCACCTGATACCTTGCTCAACGCCCATTAACTGTTACTATTGCGCTGTAAACATTATTTCGGCTTGCCGAAAATACATCAGATAACAACCCAGATAACAATAACGGACCCGTACGTGGCTGCACTACGCATTATTATCGCAGACGATCACCCCCTGTTCCGCTCGGCCCTGCGCACCGCCCTCGGAGGCGAGTTTGCCGATGTGGAAATCATTGAGGCCGGCGACATCGACTCACTGCTACAGTGTATTGCCAACCACCCGGATATCGATTTACTCCTGCTCGACCTGCATATGCCCGGCGCACAGGGCTTCAGCGCGCTGATACATTTGCAGTCACAACACCCGGAGATTCCGGTGATGGTGGTCTCTGCAGCGGAGACACCGGAGATAATGTGCCGCGCCATTGACTACGGCGCTGGTGGCTTTCTTCCCAAAAGCAGCAGCCCGGAGCAGATTGGCCAGGCAATAAGGCTGGTCTTGCAGGGCAGACGTTGGCTCCCGGAGAACGTGCATTATGAAGCAACGCAGCATAGTGAAGACAAAACCGTGGCGTCGGTGATTGCCAGCCTGACGCCCCAACAGTTTCGAGTTGCGAGTTTTCTCGTTCAGGGCTTGCTCAACAAGCAGATCGCTTGGGAACTCAATGTCACCGAGGCGACAATCAAAGCCCACATCACCGAAATTTTTCGCAAGCTCGGGGTTCATTCCCGCACCCAGGCGGTACTCCTACTAAACCAACTCGATGTCAGCCCGCCGTCCAGTGACTTTTAAACGCTTACTCTCGCGGAAATTCGTAGCCGCGCTGTTCAAATAATTCCAGACAGATTTCTGCGACGCGGGCATCAAAGGCGCTGCCAGCACCATCGCGAACGGCCTTGAGCGCCTTTTCCCGCCCTGGTGCTGAGCGATATGGCCGATCGTTTGCCATTGCCTCCACGGTATCCGCGACCGCGACGATCCGGGCCTCGATAATAATCTCCTCCCCTTTCAAGCCTAGGGGATAGCCGCCACCGTCAACGCGCTCGTGATGCTGGTGGACAACATCGGCGATAGGCCAGGGAAATTCGATCCCTTTGAGAATATCGTAACCTGTGCGCGGATGAATTCTGATCAACGCCAGCTCCTCAGGAAGCAATAGGGTAGGTTTAGTCAGAATTTCCAGGGGCACCTGAAATTTGCCCACATCGTGGATCATCGCGGCCAGATAAAGCCCCTCCAGCGCCTCGGCAGACAGCCCCATAGCCTTGCCAATCGCCAATGACAAGTCCGCTACCCTGCGCTGATGGCTGGCAGTGTATGGGTCGCGAGCACCCACGGTAGAACCCACAGTAATAATAATATCCCGCAGACTGAGCCCGAGTTTTTTCATTGCCGCCGTGTAGGCGATCTTTTGACGGCGCTCTTCCGTGATATCCCGGCAAGTGAGAATCAGGCAGCCGAGATCCGGGTCACCCAGGCGGTTGACACTCCGCGACTTGATCAGGCATTCGCCCCCGTTTTTATGCCGAAACCACAGCTCGCTGTCGTAGTACTTTCCCTCCTCTGTCTGCGCCTCGCGAAGGTGGTATTTCGCCGCTTCAAAATACCCAGCGGTGACAAATTCGAGGAAACGCTGGCCCACAACCTCATCCGGGTGATAGCCCAGCATGCGTTCTACCGAGGTGTTGATAAATTGCACGACGCCATTGCCGTCCAGCGTTACGACAATCTCTGAAATACTCTCGATCAAGCCGATTGTCGAAAGACTTTTTGGCACAGCCTGCATAATGGACTCCCTTCAGCGCCCCCAGCAAATTAGCGGATCAGCATCCGCCGGCAAATACGCGGTATTTCCAGAGACGTGCATTTAAGTATAAGCTCCCTCCCCGCTACCACAAATTGACGGGGAGAAAAAAGTCGCGCCAACATGGTTATCCCTCCCCAAAAAGATATACAATGAGAAGTATTTTCATTTAGATCACCATACAACGATAGATCAAGCAGCGATGAATCTGGCAGAAATCAATAAAGGGCATCAGGCCACCGTGGTCGACGTCGTCGACGCCTATGAACACGACCCCATTGCGCGTCGATTGCGGGAATTGGGATTTATTGCCGGAGAATCCGTCAAAGTCGTTGCCCGAGGTCTGTTCGGCGGAAACCCATTGGTTGTACAGGTCGGCTCCACCCGATTTGCCCTGCGTAAAAAAGAAGCTGAACGAGTAAAGATTCAGGGGGAAGCAGCCTGATGGATGCCAGCGTTAAGGCAAATAATCTTCGTATTGCCCTGGTCGGCAACCCCAATTGTGGCAAAACGGCGCTCTTTAACCTGCTTACCGGCAGCAAACAGAAAGTCGCGAACTACGCCGGGGTCACCGTTGAGCGCAAGGAAGGTATCCACCAATCCCCAGATGGCACCCTGATCCGTTTTCTCGACCTGCCCGGCGCCTACAGCCTTGACGCCACCAGCCCCGACGAAGCAGTAACCCGCGACGTTCTCAACGGCGTGTATCAAGGTGAAGCCGAGCCCGACGCCATTGTGTGCGTGGTCGACGCCACCAACCTCCGCCTGCACCTGCGGTTTGTGCTCGAACTGATGAACCTGGGGCGGCCGATGATCCTTGCCCTGAACATGGTCGATACTGCGCGCCGACAAGGCCTGGCGGTAGACCGCGACAAACTGGCCGAAGAGCTGGGCATACCGGTAGTGGAAACCATTGCCATCCATCGCCACGGCGCCGATGCTCTGATTGCGCAATTACAGGACCATGCCTGGACGGTGCCCGCCGCGGAAGATCTCTCATTGGATGAGCGCCATCAGCGGGTTCGCAAAATTATGGCTACAGTTGTCAGCCGGGTAGGCAGTAATGAGAGCTTTGACGACGCGGTCGACGCCGTCGTCTTGCACCCGGTTTTTGGCATGGCGATTCTCGCCGTCTTGCTGTTTTTTATATTTCAGGCGGTCTTCTCCTGGGCTGGCCC
>JBFEVY010000313.1:0-4128 GCA_041546665.1 Spongiibacteraceae bacterium
GCTCTTTTTCGATAATTTTAGCAACCGTCTGCCAGGCAACTGGCTCGATATAGGTCGCATCCGCCATCGCCGGGTCAGTCATGATGGTCGCGGGGTTAGAGTTCACCAGGATAACCCGGTAACCCTCTTCACGCAGTGCCTTACAAGCCTGGGCGCCGGAGTAGTCAAACTCACAGGCCTGGCCAATAACAATCGGGCCCGCGCCAAGGATGAGGATGGATTGGATGTCGGTTCTTTTGGGCATAGTCTCTCCGCGTGACGCTGGCGAAAGATGAGGGCGGTGGCTCAGTGCGTGCTGCCTGCATGCCTCTCATTTCTTATCGAGCGTTAAGCAATTTCCTCAAGTCGCCGTCGTAGACGGCGGCGTTCAACTGGCCTTTCGGGCTTCAATCAATTCAATAAAACGATCAAACAAGGGGGCAATATCGTGCGGCCCCGGGCTCGCTTCAGGGTGGCCCTGGAAGCTGAATGCCGGGCAGTCGGTGCGCTGCACACCCTGCAAGGAACCATCAAACAGCGATTTGTGAGTGGGTTCCAGGGTTGCGGGCAGACTGTCCTCGTCCACAGCAAAGCCGTGGTTCTGGCTGGTGATATGTACCACCTTGGTCGCCAGGTCCTGCACCGGGTGGTTGGCACCGTGGTGGCCAAACTTCATTTTTACGGTCTTGGCACCGGAGGCCAGTGACAGCAACTGGTGCCCCAGGCAAATACCAAACACCGGGATCGTCCCCACCGCCAGTATTTCCTTGATAGCTGCAACCGCGTAGTCACAGGGCTCCGGGTCGCCGGGGCCGTTGGACAAGAACACGCCGTCGGGATTCATCGCCAGCACCTCGGATGCTGGAGTTTTGGCCGGCACAACAGTCAAGCGACAACCACGATCGGTGAGCATCCGCAAAATATTGCGCTTCACACCAAAATCGTAGGCGACAACGTGATGGGGCAATTCGGCATCGGCAAAGGTCTTGTGCCCTTTCTCCAGAGCCCAGGTTCCCTCGCGCCACTCGTAGCACTCCGCCGTGGTCACTTCCTTGGCCAGGTCCAGGCCTTTCAGGCCGCCAAAGCCTCTGGCCAATTCCAGCGCCTTGGCTTCATCGATATCGCCGGCCATCAGGCAGGCATTCTGCGCACCTTTATCACGCAGGATGCGGGTCAGGCGACGGGTATCGATATCGGCGATCCCGATAACATTGCGCGCCTTTAAATAGTCGGAGAGGCTCTGCTCGCTGCGGAAGTTGCTCGCCAACAGCGGCAAATCGCGAATCACCAGGCCCGCAGACCAGATCTGCTCCGCCTCTTCATCTTCTGAATTGACACCGGTGTTGCCGATGTGAGGGTAGGTCAGCGTTACAATCTGCCGCGCATACGAAGGGTCTGTCAGGATCTCCTGATAGCCCGTCATGGCGGTATTGAACACCACCTCCCCAACCGAGTGCCCGGAAGCACCAATTGCAACACCCCGAAAGACACTGCCGTCTGCGAGGGCAAGTATGGCTGGAACGGTCAAGACTACCTCCTGGATCAGACTTGCGGCCGAGGGTCACCGCCGGCACTAAAGCCGGAACAATAACCAGAGAACCACAGAGGAAAAATACGCTTACAAAAAGGCGAGATGAAGATTTCCTCACCTCGCCTGATGCGGGCCACTACACCTAGCATGGCTAGCACCCGATTCTGAGGCGCGATTTTACGCGAAAATCCGCCAAAATGTCCACCACCCGTCACGGTGCGATATAGTGATTATTGCGCTGAATCGGCTGACACCACCCCACTGGCGGGGTCAGCTGCAAATTAATCCGCCTTTAAACCGAGCACATCCTGCATATCGTAGCGCCCGGCGTTCTGCGAATTCAGCCAGGCGGCCGCCCGCACCGCACCGCGGGCAAAGGACATCCGGGAGCTTGCTTTGTGGGTAATTTCCACCCGCTCGCCCTCGGCGCAAAACATTACCGTGTGATCACCAACAATATCCCCGGCCCGCACGGTGGCAAAGCCGATAGTGTCGCGATCCCGCGCACCGGTCTGCCCCTCACGGCCGTAGACAGCCACTTTTGACAAATCCCGACCCAGTGCATCGGCAACCACCTGCCCCATGCTCAGGGCGGTGCCCGAGGGCGCATCGACTTTATGGCGGTGGTGGGCCTCGTATACCTCGATATCCACCTCATCACCCAACACCCGGGCGGCCATATCCAGCAATTTGAAGCAGAGGTTCACACCGGTGCTGAAGTTAGACGCCTGACATACCGCAATCGGTGCAATCGTTTCGCTCAGCAGCGCCTTCTGTTCGTCATCAAAGCCGGTAGTACCGATGACCATCCCCTTGCCCGCCGAAGCACAGGCCCTGGCATTGGCCAGCGTCGCCACCGGTGCGGTGAAATCGATCAAAACATCAAACTGGTCAAGCACCCCGTTGATATCGTCCACCACCCGCACGCCGTTGCTACCCAGACCCGCCAACTCGCCGGCATCTGCACCGATCAGGGAGCTTTCCGGGCGCTCAATCGCTACGGTCAACTCACACCCCTCCGCCAGCGCTACCGCTTCAATCAGGGTTTTACCCATCCGCCCCGCGGCGCCGGTCACTGCAATTCTTACCGCCATAATCGTGTTTACTCTCCGCTTTCTCGCTCGACGGGCAATCCGGACTCCACCTGAGCCTCTTTGCCGCCGCCATTTTCACGTTCTAAATCCAAAGCCATCGACTTGATGGTCACTGACTTCAGGGAATCTGCCACCGCCTGGTGAAACGCCCGGTTTACCCGCTCAACACCGGCCATTCTGATGCCCCGCCGACCATCTCTCAACAGCGGGCTGCCATAACCGCGCACCGCCTCCAGCACCCGCAACACCGACACCTGCTCCATGGGCTTGTTGGGCAGGTAACGCGCCGGGTCCTCATAATCCTCGGTCACCAGACCCGCGCGCTCCAGGGCTTTAAGCACACGACTTACTCCCTGAATCTGGGTGCGCAGCTGGTACTGATATTCCCCCGCCGTCAGCGGCGGATCACCGCGATAATAGCGGTTGGCCATCAGAGCCATAATTTGCAGGGCCAGTTTTTCCTGCTGCTCAATACTCAGGCCACCGTCCCGCTTCATGGGCACCACGTATTCGGAGTGCTGCACGTAAAAGGCCACACTGCTGCCCACCAGCAAAATCAACCAGCTGATGTACATCCACATCATAAACAGTATCAGCAAGGCAAAGCTGGAATAGATCGCATAGGTCCCGCTGCCGGTTGCCGATACCACAATACTGCCAAAACCCCAGCCCACGGTCTGAAACAAAACCCCGGACACCACCCCCGCCGTCAACCCGGATCGCAGGGTAACCTTGGTATTGGGAATGAACATATAAAAGAAAGTAAACGCCGCAATAATCATCAGATACGGCGCCGCGCTGGTTAAATGCTGCACTACTCTGGCAAGAAAAGGCAGCTGCTGGGTGGCCTGTTGTACAACGGCGCCGCCGAGAATACTCGCCGACAGGCCAATGGCCGAAAACACCAACAGCGGCCCGATCAACATCACGCTGCCGTAATCGGCCACCCGGCGACCGATACTGCGGTGCTGCTCCAGCCGCCAGATATAATTGAAGGTGGCCTCGATTTTCTGGATCAGCGAAATCGCCGTATAAAACAACAGCGCAATACCAAAACCGCCCAGCACGCTGATTTTGACATTGTCGATAAAACCGATAACCGTCTGGGTGATTTCAACACCCTTTTCCCCCATCGGCGCCAGAAACTGCAGCATGATCGGCTCCAGCTCCTTATTGTGCATACCAAAGGCCTTGAGCACCGAAAAGCTCACCGCCAGCATAGGCACCAGTGATAGCAGCGTGGTGTAAACCAGGCTCATTGCCCGCAGGGTCAATTCACCCTTGGCAAGGTCATCCAACACCACATAAAGATAGCGCAGCACTGCATAGATCACCTGACGCCAGCGCGGGTAATCTGCAACCGCTTCCGACCACAGGTGGTCAGCAACAAATTTATTCAGGGTTTTTTCCATGGGCTTCCGTCTTGGCCTCTGGGCAGAGGGCCAAGAATGGAGAAAAAGTGCGCTCAAGTCGAGTGCGGGATCAGATAAAGCGCCGTGACCCCGCGATGAAAAAAGCCGCGCC
>JBFEVY010000285.1:0-4783 GCA_041546665.1 Spongiibacteraceae bacterium
GGCATTGAAATGTTTGCCAAGGTCTCGGTGCCGGTACTGGGCATTGTCGAGAACATGGCGATGCATGTTTGCAGCCATTGTGGCCACGCCGAACCCATTTTTGGTGAGGGCGGGGGCGACAGCATTGCGGCGGAATACGGTGTTGCTATGTTGGGCTCCCTTCCGCTGTCGCGGCAGATCCGTGAACAGGCCGACAGCGGTGTGCCGCTACTGGTTTCTGACCCAGATTGTGAGGCGGCGGCGTTGTACCGCGACGTTGCGCGGGGAATGGCGATGGAGTTGGCGCGGCGCAATCGCAGTGGCCAGCAGGCCGTGCCGCGTATTTCGATAAGTGACGATTAATATCGCTTTACGGCTGGGAATACACCCGGCCGTAAAGCGAAGCAAAGCGACCTAACAAAAGAGAGAAGAAGGCAGTATGTCAATCAAGTCGGATAAATGGATTCGCCGTATGGCGGAAAACGAAGGGATGATTGAGCCCTTTGAGCCAGGGCAGGTGCGGGAAGCTAACGGTGGGCGGATTATCTCCTACGGTACCTCGAGCTACGGCTACGACGTGCGTTGTGCGAATGAGTTCAAGGTGTTCACCAATACATATTCGGCAACGGTTGATCCCAAGGCCTTCGATGAGCGCAGTTTTGTCGATATTACCGGCGACCACTGTATTATTCCTCCCAATTCCTTTGCGCTGGCGAGAACGGTGGAATATTTCAGAATTCCGCGCAGTGTGCTGACCATGTGTCTGGGTAAGTCCACTTATGCGCGTTGCGGCATTATCGTGAATGTGACGCCTTTGGAGCCCGAGTGGGAAGGCCAGGTGACCCTGGAGTTTTCCAATACAACGACGCTGCCGGCGAAGATCTATGCCAATGAAGGTGTCGCGCAGATGCTGTTTTTTGAGTCGGATGAAATCTGTGAAACCAGCTATCGCGATCGCGGCGGCAAATATCAGGGGCAGACGGGCGTCACGTTGCCGAAAACCTGATGATGCTTCTGTGGTTGTCGCCCCGCTAATAGGTAGTGGGGCCAACCACCTTGCCATCTACCCGGGCGTTGAGCAGTTCTAACAGGAAGGTGTCGTTATCTTCCTGATCTTCCAGTCGAACAATAAGATAATTCCAGTCCTTGGCCAGCCATACCAGCATTTCACCGTCGCGGCCTTCGCGTTGCCGGCGCAGCTTGATCGTATTGAGTTTGCCGACCGGGGTGTCGATGACTTCTTCGTCAAGAATTTCCAGCGTATAGGTCTTGAGTTTGCCTTTCTTGGTAACAATGGTCTGGGTCAGGCGTTGGTCAAAACTGCCGTTTAGCAAGGCTTCCCGCATCTGCAGCTGTGCGCTGAGCTGATCGGTGTACTCTGGCAGCAGGGGCTTGTTCCAGGTGTTTTTGGATTTTTGGTCGGCAACGGTTCCGGCTTCCCAGTCAAAGACAATATGCTGGTTTTGGCGGCTGGAAACGCTGTTTTCGTAATCGTAGCGCAGTGCCTGAAGACCTTTGTCGGTTTCCCGCATCAGGCTTTGTTCATTTACCTTCACGAATAATACCTTGGCCTGTTGGGAGAGCTGCCAGTGTTGATCGGTGACACGGGAGAGTTGGCGCTGCGCGGTCGCGCTGAGACCGTTGTTGTTGGCCCGATATTCAGCGGTATAGGGAAGTAGAGCGGTAGGCGCCAACTGCGGATCCCGTTCGGGGCCTATGGCTTCGGCGCTGGATGACAGTTTTGCGGGGTCTTGCCCGGCAAGGCAGCTGGAACTCCACAGCAGGGCAAGAACAAGGCCCCAGCTACAGCGGGCTATCTTCGAAAAGTAAGCCGGTTTTTGGAATAACATTGCCATCAAACAGTGCCTCAGAGTTCTTGAGTTGCAGCCTGCCTTCGGCAAACCACTTTACTACCTGGGGGTAGATAAGATGTTCTTTGGACAATACGCGACGGGCCAGGGTTTCTGCATCGTCGCCGGGGATTAATGGTATTTTTGCCTGTAAAACCGGCGGGCCACCGTCCAGCTCTTCGGTGACGAAGTGCACCGTCGCACCGGCTTCGCTGTCGCCCGCATCAATGGCGCGCTGGTGGGTGTGCAGTCCCGGATATTTTGGCAGGAGCGAAGGGTGAATATTGATCAGTCGGCCGCGGAAATGGCGGACGAAGTCTGCAGTGAGAATGCGCATAAAGCCCGCGAGGACCACCAAGTCAGGACTGTGGATGTCAATGGCTTCACGCAGGGCCTCGTCAAAGGCTTCCCGGCTGGTGAACTGCTGGTGCTCGATGCAGGCCGTTGGAATGCCGGCCTGACGGGCGCGTTCGAGGCCAAATGCGGCCGGCTTGTTGCTGATAACTGCGGCGATTTCGGCGCCCGCGAGCTGTTGCTGGGCGCAGCCATCTATCAGTGTCTGAAGGTTGGAGCCGCTGCCTGAGATCAGCACCACAATTTTACAACTCATGGTGCTTACAGGCCTTCAAGTACGACGCGTTCGTCTCCATCAGCGGCGGACGCAATATGTCCAATCACCGTGGCTTCCTCGCCCTGCTGGCGCAGCAGGTCGATAATGCTGTCAGCATCATCTTTGCCGACTGCCATCAGCATGCCGATACCGCAGTTAAAAGTGCGGTACATTTCTTTATCTTCGACATTGCCCTGTTCCTGAAGCCAGTCAAAAATTGCCGGGCGTTGCCAGCTGGTCACGTCGATGACTGCCTTGGTGTTGCGTGGCAGTACCCGGGGGACGTTTTCGAGCAGGCCGCCGCCGGTGATATGGGCCAGCGCGTTGACCGGGTGTTGCTTGATGATGTTCAGCACTTGCTTGACGTAGATGCGTGTTGGTGCAAGGAGGCTTTCGCCCAGCGTGGAATCGCCGAAAGGGGCGTCAAGTTTGCAGCCGCTGACTTCAATAATCTTGCGAATCAGCGAGTAGCCATTGGAGTGTGGACCCGAGGAGCGGACGCCGACCAGTGCATCACCGATGCGTACCGAGCTACCGTCGATGATATTGGCCTTTTCCACTACGCCGACACAGAATCCTGCCAGGTCGTAGTCGTCACCTTCATACATTCCGGGCATTTCTGCGGTCTCGCCGCCGACCAGGGCGCAGCCGGCCTGTTCACAGCCGGTACCGATACCGGTGACCACGCTCGTGGCGATATCGACATTCAGCTTGCCGGTGGCGTAGTAATCAAGAAAGAACAGTGGTTCCGCGCCGGTAACCAGTAGGTCGTTGACGCACATGGCGACGAGGTCGATGCCAATGGTGTCGTGAATACCGGTTTCCATGGCCAGCTTCAATTTTGTGCCGACGCCATCGGTGCCTGATACGAGTACGGGCTCTTTGTAGCCTGTGGGCAGTTGGCAGAGGGCGCCAAAGCCGCCCAGTCCACTCATGACTTCGGGGCGGCGGGTGCGTTTGGCGACGTCTTTAATGCGTTCTACCAGGGCATCTCCGGCATCGATGTCAACGCCAGCGTCTTTGTAGCTCAGGCTCGGTTTTTGTGTGTCGCTCATATCTGCTCTTGAGAAATCTTGGATGTCATAGTGGGGGGCGCTATTCTAGCCTGTTTATACATTCAATTCAGTAGCAAAATCAGGTGAATTATTGACGGTGATTCGGTCGCGCGAATAGAGGGAATCGTGCAATGTGGCTGTGATCGAAGGCAAACTGCTTGCTACAATGCGGTGAATCCGGGTGAGTCCCGGCATTTTGCAAGGAATCTTTTACAAGGTGAGCGCCATTTTTAAACAGATAACCGTCGTCTTGCTGGTGGTGTTTGCGGGTTTTGCATCTGCGGATATTGTTGAGCATCTCTACGATGCCAAGTTGCTCGTTGCCGATCAGAGCCAGGGGGCGCGCAAGCGCGCCGCCGGCGAGGGACTGGAGCAGGTGTTTGTTCGCGTGTCAGGGCGTCGGCAAGTCACCGGGCACCCGCAGATTGCGGCTGCGATAGCAAATCCGGAGCCCTTTCTGACGCAATATAATTACCTGCGTCAAACTACACCGGAAGGGGCGGTGGAGATCTTCTTGAATCTACGCTTTTCGTCTCGCCAGGTTAATGCCGCGCTGCAGAGCGCGGGGATGCCGGTGTGGTCTGAAAATCGTCCTCCGGTGTTGGTGTGGCTTCTCGCCGATAATGCCACCGGGCGCCATTTTGTCAGTTCCGGTTCGGAGGTTTATAGCAGTCTTCTTGAGGAGGCGCAGCGCCGGGGGCTGGCGCTGCAGTTTCCGCTTTTTGACCTGGTGGATGCCGGCAATCTGTCGCAGGATCAGTTGTGGCAATTGTCTATCAATGACGTCAAACGTGCTTCAGAACGCTATAACTCGCCTTATATTCTTATGGGGAGGGCTTCTGAGCTCTCTACGGGCCAGTGGTTGGCAAGTTGGGTTCTGATTGACGGAGATGCCACCTTGCGCCTTGATACCCAGGGAAATCGAGCGAGTGAAATGCTGTCCTCTGCGGTGGATTTGGTCGCCGATAATCAGGCGCAACGCTATGCCGTTTTGCAACAAAATGGTATAGCCAGCGACAGCCTCATACAGGTGGGTGGGGTTAAGAGCTTTCAGGATTATGCTCAGCTCATCAGTTATCTCGAGGGGTTGACGGTTATCAAGCATGCCAATGCTATTTGGATGAAAGGCGAGCAGCTCGTATTGGAGCTGACGCTCAACGACGATATGGCCAAGGTGAAGCGTTTTCTCTCGTTGGACGGCCGGCTGCAGGAGCGCAGTGCGACGTCGACTTTTGCCGGTGATGGTTCAGGGATGACGGTGCAGTCGTATTACCAGTGGACGCCGAGAA
>JBFEVY010000175.1:0-7616 GCA_041546665.1 Spongiibacteraceae bacterium
CCCCCGGTCATTCCGTAGTTGAAGTTGTTGGCCACGATCAACGTGATGCCGATGTTACGGCGCGCCACGTTCAAGAGGTGCGTTCCGCCGATGCCGCAAGCGCCGTCTCCCTTCAGCGCGATCACGGTCAGCTGATTGATGGGGCGATGGCCTGTCTGGCGCCGGGTGGTTTGTTGATTTTCTCGACGAACAAGCGGGGCTTTGAACTGGATGCGCAAATTGCAGAACGCTACGCGGTGGAGGATAAAACAGCCTGGTCGCTGGATGAGGATTTCAAGCGCCGTAGCAAGCCGATTCACTACTGCTGGTATATCACTGCGAAATAAAATCGTGCCGTGATATTCCTGTGTCTTGTGTCTATTCCAGAAAAGGACGCTAGTCCAGTAAAGGACACTAGGCGAAAAAAAGGCGGCTAAAGTAGCCGCCTTTTTTTATTGTCAGCTTTCGTCAGCGCGATTTAGATAACAGTGACGTTTGCTGCCTGAGGACCTTTTTGGCCGCTCTGTACATCAAACTCAACTGCCTGGCCTTCTGCCAGAGTCTTGAAACCGCTGCCGCTGATTGCGCTGAAGTGTACAAATACGTCCGGGCCAGAATCCTGCTCAATGAAACCAAAGCCTTTAGTTTCGTTGAACCATTTTACTTTGCCAGTGCTTCTAGACATTGAAATAACCTCGTTGTGTAAAGTTTGCCTGTAGGGCTTGGGCTGAGATAGGCAGAGTTGTTATGAAACAGAACGAGGTACTAAAAACGACTTCGTGGTGCTTGTACATAAAACCTAGCTGCGTCTATTGCCAGCAAGCTAATTATATACACAGGACCAGACGGGATTTAAAGGCTTTTGCGCCCATTAAAATAAAATTTTTATGACAATTGCACCGCGTTAACGCTGCCGTCGCGGCGGCAAGCCGGTGTGTTGTGTCATTGCGCGTTTGCCTGTGGTTTTCTTGCCCTGCCAGTTTGCTGGCTGCCTGGGCGGGACCAAATGCTTTTTCCCGTAACCGATCAGGTCGCGTCGACCCATTTTGAGCAGGGATTCACGTATCGCCGGCCAGCCGTCCGGGTCGTGATAGCGCAGATAGGCTTTGTGCAGGCGACGCTGCTTTAAACCCTTGGCACTGAATACGGTTTCGCTGTTGCGGGAGACTTTGTGCAGCGGGTTTTTGCCGGAATAGTACATTGCCGTGGCATTCGCCATGGGCGACGGATAAAAAGCCTGTACCTGGTCTGCGCGGAAACCGTTGCGTTTAAGCCACAGTGCGAGATTCATCATGTCTTCGTCGCTGGTGCCCGGGTGGGCCGCGATAAAGTAGGGGATCAGGTATTGCTCTTTGCCGGCTTCCTTAGAAAACTTATCGAACATGGCTTTAAAGCGGTCGTAACTTCCCATGCCCGGTTTCATCATTTTGGAAAGCGGACCATTCTCGGAGTGTTCCGGCGCGATTTTTAAATAACCGCCGACGTGATGGGTCACCAGCTCTTTAACATAAGCGGGCGTTTCTACAGCGAGGTCGTAGCGCAGTCCCGACGCGATCAACACTTTCTTGACGCCCTCAACGTTTCTCACCTCGCGGTAGAGGTCAATCAGCGGTGTTTGATCGGTGTTGAGGTTTTTGCAGATACCCGGGTACACGCAGGAGAGCCGGCGACAGCGCTTTTCAATGGCTTCGCTTTTGCAACGCAGACGCCACATATTGGCGGTGGGGCCACCCAGGTCTGAAATCACGCCGGTAAAGGCCTTGGAAGTGTCGCGGATTTTTTCTACTTCCCGGGCAATCGAATCCTGGGACCGGCTTTGGATGATTCTGCCTTCGTGTTCGGTAATTGAACAGAAACTGCAGCCACCAAAACAACCGCGCATGATGTTGACCGAATGCCGAATCATTTCATATGCAGGTATGCGCGCATCGCCGTAACGGGGGTGTGGCAAACGTTGGTAGGGGAGTTCAAACACCCAATCCAGTTCATCTGTCGTTAACGGTATCGGTGGCGGGTTAAGCCACACTTCTTTGTCATCGTGTTGTTGTACCAGGGCGCGGGCATTACCGGGGTTGGTTTCCAGGTGCAAGACGCGAGCGGCATGGGCGTAGTACACCGGATCGCTGCGTACCGTTTCATAGGCGGGAAGGCGAATAACGGTTTTGTCGCTGTCGGTCTTTGCCTTGCGTGCCTGCAGCGGGTCCATCACGGTAACGACCTGCACATCTTCCTGGGTAGCGCTCGCTTGTGCGTCACCGCAGCTCGCCGCTGCGCTATTGTCCTGGCCTGCGCTGGTATCCAAATACGGGTTGACCGGCGGGGCGGCTTTTCCGGGTTGGTCGACCTCGCTTGAGTCGATCACGGTCCAGCCCTGGGGGACCGTATCGGTGACAAATGCAGTGCCACGCAGGTCGCGAATCTGATCGATCGGTTCGCCCATCGCCAGGCGGTGGGCAGCATCAACAATAGCGCGTTCGGCGTTGCCGTAGAGCAGCAGGTCGGCACGGGAATCGAGCAGAATAGAGCGGCGGACTTTGTCGCTCCAGTAATCGTAGTGGGCAATACGCCGCAGGCTGGCCTCGATTGAACCAATAATAATCGGAGTGGTTTTGTACGCTTCCCGGCAGCGCTGGGAATAGACGATCACCGCCCGATCCGGGCGTTTGCCGCCGACATTGTCTGGGCTGTAGGCGTCGTCGTGACGCAGCCGGCGATCTGCCGTATAGCGGTTAATCATCGAGTCCATATTGCCGGCCGCCACACCAAAAAACAGGTTGGGCTCACCAAGCGCTTTGAATGGTTCTGCTGACTGCCAATCCGGCTGACTGATAATACCTACGCGAAAGCCCTGGGCTTCCAGAACGCGGCCAATGACGGCCATGCCAAAACTCGGGTGGTCAACATAGGCATCCCCGGTGACGATAACAATATCGCAGCTGTCCCAGCCCAGTGCGTCCATTTCCTCCCGTGAAGTGGGAAGGTAGGGAGCGGTGCCGAAGCATTCTGCCCAGTAGGGGCGGTAATCGTATAGGGCTTTGGGTGCAGACATTGTCAACTTCAAGGTTTGTGGCGACCGGCTATTATAGCGAACTTGGGGTCATGTCGCTGTGATTTCGCCAATTACGTCGCCGCTGGGTGGAGAAGAGCTTGATTAATTCGGTAGCAGAGACCTAAATAGGCATCTGTAACTCCCGATTTTGGATAAAGAGGTGGTAGAGGGAATGGAGTGGCTTAACGGTCATATCGAGTATTGGCACTGGCTGGTGCTGGGCTTGTTGCTGGTGGTTAGTGAAATTTTTGTCCCCAGTTTTGTCATGTTGTGGTTTGGCGCGAGTGCGATCGCCGTAGGCCTGATTCTCGCCGCGGTCGACATTTCGGTGACTTGGCAGTTGCTGATCTGGGCAGTGTTGTCGATGGTGGACCTGTTTGTCTGGTTTAAGTTTGTACATCCGCGAATGAAGGATAAAACCCTGTCGGGAATGTCGCGGGAGCAATTGATCGGTCAGGAAGGGCTGGTGATTAAGGCGGGTCAGGACGGTCATGGTACAGTGCGATTTTCGGTGCCGGTACTGGGTAGTGATGAGTGGAGCTTTATCTGCCGCGGCATGGTGGCGGTGGGCGACAGGGTGCGGGTTGAGGAGCTTTCCGGCAACGCCGTTATTGTTACAGTGATCTAGGGGCAGGTGCTTCTGGGTGGTTAATAACAAGGAGTAGGTTTGATGGATGGATTAGCAGTAACTGGGGTTTTTATGGTGCTGGTGATTGTGACGCTCGCCAAGGGCGTCCGCACCGTACCGCAGGGATACAAGCATATTGTGCAGCGCTTGGGGAAATACCACTCAACGCTAAACCCAGGGTTGAACCTGATTATTCCCTATGTTGATGCGGTGGCCTATAAGATCACCACTAAGGATATTGTGCTCGATATTCCCTCACAGGAAGTTATTACAGAAGACAACGCGGTGATCATTGCCAACGCGGTTGCTTATATCAATATCGTGTCACCGGAAAAGGCGGTCTACGGTGTCGAGAATTACACCATCGCGATACAGAATCTGGTGCAGACCGCATTGCGTTCGATTATCGGGGAGATGTCCCTGGATTCGGCGCTCTCCTCAAGGGATCAGATCAAGGCCAAGCTTAAGGCCGCCATCTCCGATGATATTGCTGATTGGGGCATTACCCTGAAAACGGTGGAAATACAAGACATCAACCCGTCGCCGACCATGCAGCAGGCGATGGAGGAGCAGGCTGCGGCAGAGCGCCAGCGCCGTGCCGCGGTAACAAAAGCCGAAGGCGAGAAACAGGCCGCCATTTTGGAGGCGGAGGGGCGTTTGGAAGCGTCCCGCCGCGATGCACAGGCGGAAGTAGTGTTAGCCAAGGCAAGCGGTGCAGCCATTGAATTGGTGTCTGAGGCAGTGAAGGGCGACGAACTGCCAGTGATGTACCTGCTGGGTGAGAAGTATACGGAGTCACTGAAGTCTTTGTCTGCGTCGCAGAATGCGAAAACGGTTGTCTTCCCGGCGGACTTGCAGCAAGCTTTGCGCGCTATACTGAATCGCAGTTAAGAGGAGTTTATGGAACACACATATCGCCTGATCATCAGTTGCCCCGATCGGGTGGGCATTGTTGCCGAGGTCAGTCAGTTTATTGCCGATCAGGGTGGTTGGTTGCTGGAGGCAAATTACCACTCAGACGCCGATAACAATTGGTTTTTTATGCGCAATGAAATCCGCGCATCGTCGCTTACGCTGGGGCTTGACGCGGTTCGCGAGGCCTTTGCGCCGATTGCCGAACGTTTCGGTATGGAGTGGCAGCTCATTGATGCCGGCGTAAAACGCAAAGTTGTGATTCTGGCCAGCCACGCCTCGCACTGTATCGCTGATCTGCTTCACCGTTGGCACAGCGAGGAGTTGTACTGCGATATTCCCTGTGTGATTTCAAACCACGAGAACCTGCGCAGCATGGTGGAGTGGCATGGGATTCCTTTCATCCATGTGCCCGTCACCCCGGAAACCAAACAAGACGCCCTGCGTAAGGTTATGGATCTCACCGCGGAATACGGCGCGGAATGCGTTGTTCTTGCACGTTATATGCAAATTGTGCCACCCGAGTTCTGCCGGGCTTATCCCGGGCGGATGATCAATATACACCACAGTTTTCTGCCGTCTTTTATTGGCGCAAACCCCTACCAGAAGGCCTACGACCGAGGTGTGAAGCTCATTGGGGCGACAAGCCACTATGTGACAGAACGACTGGATGAAGGGCCGATTATCGAACAGGATGTGATTCGGGTAACGCATCGGCACAGCAAAGATGATCTGGTTCGCCTGGGGCGGGATGTGGAAAAGGCCGTATTGGCGAGAGCGTTGCGCAACCATCTTGAGGACCGCGTGCTGGTTCACGGCAATAAAACAGTAGTATTTGATTAGTGTTGCAACCGTCCAGTAATAAAAATGTCACCAAAGCCCGTTTTAATGTGCTCAGTAAAACGTAGACATGAAACGGCAAGATAAGGTGTAGAGGATGAGCCACAAGACCATACTGATCGTTGACGATGAAGCCGCAATTCGCGAGATGATTCGCGTCGGTTTGGAGTTGGCGGGCTATCAATGTCTGGAAGCGAGCAACGCGCAGGAGGCGCACGGCATTATTGTCGACCAGCGCCCGGATTTGGTGTTGCTGGACTGGATGATGCCGGTAACCAGCGGAATTGAGCTGTTGCGCCGCCTGCGGCGCGAAGATCTAACCCGGGATTTGTTGGTCATCATGCTCACCGCAAAGGATGACGAAGATAACCGGGTGCAGGGCTTGGACGTAGGTGCGGATGACTACGTCACCAAGCCCTTTTCCTCCCGTGAGCTGCTGGCCAGGATCAAGGCGGTGTTGCGGCGCAGCAGCGGCGCTGAGCAGGAGCAGGCGATCGAAGTGAGTGGCTTGAAACTTGATCCCGCCAGTCACCGTGTTTTTGCCAACCAAACCCCACTCGATATGGGGCCTACCGAGTTCAAATTACTCAAGTTTTTCATGACCCATCAGGAACGCGCATACAGCCGCGGGCAGTTGTTGGATCAGGTCTGGGGTACCAACGTCTACGTTGAAGAGCGCACTGTTGACGTTCACATTCGGCGTTTGCGCAAAGCACTTTCTACACGAGAGCGCGATTTTGGACAACTGATTCAAACTGTGCGGGGAACTGGTTATCGCTTCTCCGCAACGGGTGTCACTGCCTGATATAAACGAATGCCGAATAATAGCTGGAAAAGAGAGCTTTTTAGAGTTGCCCTGGCACTCGGCATTATCGCGGTTTTATGTGTGGTATTGGATTTGGGAGTATGGCCGCTGTTCTTTTCGGCGGTCGCCGTCTGTGGCTGGACACTATGGCAGCTGCAACGATTGAATCTATGGTTGCGCGACGGTGCAGGAAGCGAGCCTCCGGAGGCTGTAGGAATGTGGGGACAGGTGTTTGATTCGATCTACGACATACAGCGTAGTTCGACGGCTGAGCGGGAAAAATTACTGGCAACACTGGATTATCTGCGAGCGTCTTTTGCATCGATGTCAGATGCGGTGGTGATGATTGATGCCAGTGGGGATATTGAATGGTGTAATGCCGCGGCCGGGGAGCTGCTGGGGATGCGGCCCGAAGAGGATCAGGGACGCCAGTTGATCAACCTGATTCGCAGCCCGACCTTTCTGCGTTACTTTGAAAGCGAAAATTACCAGCGTCCGTTGGAAATGACCTCGCCCCTGAATGGGGATATCCAACTTAGTATCAGCATCAGTTTTTTTGCGCGTCGCAATCGTTTGTTGTTCGCAAGGGACGTCAGCCGAACTTTCCGTCTGGAAAAAATGCGTAAGGATTTCGTCGCCAACGTTTCCCACGAATTGCGCACACCGCTCACGGTTATCAACGGTTATCTGGAAACCTTCTCCGAACACAGTGGCGACAATCCGCGCTGGGATCGCGCAGTGGATCAGATGCTTCAACAGGCCCGGCGGATGCACAGTCTGATCCAGGATCTGCTGCTGTTGTCGCGGCTAGAGACCGTGCCGAGTGAACATGCGCAGGAAACCATCCAGCTGCGGCCGATGATGGATATGATCAGGGAAGAGGTGATCACCGCGGCAAAAGGGGTGCGCAAGGTCGAGATTGAATGTGATGATCACCTGGCATTGCAGGGTCAGAGTGGTGAACTGCGCAGTGCCTTTTCAAATCTTGCGATCAACGCGGCTCGGTATACCAGTGACGGTGACAGTATTACTCTGCGTTGGTATGCCGATAACCAACATGCATTTTTCGAAGTTGAAGACTCCGGAATCGGGATCGAACCGCAATATATCCCCCGTTTGACGGAGCGATTTTATCGCGTTGATCAGAGCCGGTCCCTCGATACTGGCGGCACCGGTCTTGGTCTGGCGATTGTTAAACATGTACTGTTGCGGCATCGGGCACGGTTGGAAATCACCAGTGTGCCGGGCAAGGGGAGTGTGTTTACCTGTGTCTTCCCGCTGTCCTTGACCGTCGTTACTGGCAGCGAATCCACCGGGTCGTAATAGCAGTTATGAAACAGAACATAAGAATGGGCAGAATGGGTCTCGTATTCAAGTGGATGGCGCTCCCGGGCGCGTTTTTC
>JBFEVY010000292.1:0-4655 GCA_041546665.1 Spongiibacteraceae bacterium
ATGTCCAGATGGGTACTGCCACTGACAACCGATTTACACAGGTTTTCGACTTCGATAACCACACCGTTTGCGGACTCTCGCACCATGTTTAACACATCCTATCGCTTGTTACTTGGCATTACCGCGCGTCGCATCCTACCCGGCGTTGTCGCCTTAATCCTGAGTTTCGGCACACTTAGCGCGCGGGCAGACACCAACACCTCGCACACCGTACTGCTGCTCGGCGACAGCCTTAGCGCCGCCTACGGTGTGCCGCAAGCCCTTTCCTGGCCGACCCTGCTAAGCCAGAAACTGCCCGCGGAAACCCAGTTGCACAATGCCAGTATTAGTGGCGAAACCACCGCAGGAGGACTCAAACGACTGCCGTCACTGATCCAGTCTCTCAAGCCAACTCTGGTAATGATCGAGCTTGGCGGCAACGATGGCCTTCGCGGTTACCCTCTGGCTCGCATACGTCAAAATCTTCAGCGCCTGATCACAATCAGCCAGGATAATGGCGCAGAGGTACTACTCGTAGGAATGCAGATCCCACCAAATTACGGCAAACGTTACGCGCAGGGTTTTAGGGATCTTTACCCGCAACTTGCACAAGCGCACCAACTTACACTGCTGCCCTTTTTACTTGAGGGCATCGCCGGTAATCCAAAGTTGATGCAGGCCGACAGAATTCATCCCAATGAACACGCCCAGCAACAGATAGTACAGAATGTCCTACCCCTGCTGCTAACGATGTTGAATGAACAATAATTAAGACGCACCCTCGCCCTAGGGAATATGCGGTCTAGGCCACTCCACCGTCGGCGAGCTTTTCAGGGTCGAGGAGCAAAGTGAGTTCATCCTCTGACAGGTCGAGCATCTCCGCCGCTACATCGACGATGGGCCGCCCCTGCGCATAGGCTTGTTTAGCAACCTCTGCCGCGCGCAAATACCCCACTTTCCGGTTTAACGCGGTCACAAGGATTGGATTTTTGGACAGGGCCTCCGTCATCACCGCCTCATCGACGGTAAAGCCGGCGATGGCCTTATCGGCTAGCGCCCTCGAGGCATTGCCCATGATATCGATCGACTGTAGCAGGTTGTAGGCGATCACCGGCAGCATCACATTGAGCTGAAAATTGCCTGACTGCCCGGCAACAGCTATACAGGCGTCGTTGCCGACAACCTGAGCCGCCGCCATTGCGGCCGCCTCAGGAATTACCGGGTTCACCTTGCCCGGCATAATACTGCTGCCCGGCTGCAAAGCCGGTAGACGAATTTCACCCAGTCCCGCCAGGGGACCACTGTTCATCCAGCGCAGGTCATTGCTGATTTTCATCAGTGTCACTGCCAGAGCCTTGAGCTGACCGGAAACAACCACTGCGGTGTCCTGACTCGCAATGCCTTCAAAAAACGACACATTGGGTCGAAAATCCAGTCCGGCCTGATTGCTCAATTCATGGCAAAACGCCGCACTAAAGGCCTCGGGGGCGTTAATGCCCGTGCCCACGGCAGTCCCCCCTTGGGACAGTTCACAAAGCTCATCCTGAGCGGTAAGGAGTCGACGCCGAGCTTTTGCCACCTGCACCGCCCAGGCATTCAGCTCATCACCAAATCTCAGCGGCATCGCATCCATTAGATGAGTGCGCCCGGTTTTGAATACCCCGTGCATTTTCGCCGCCTTTTCTGCGATGGTATCTTCAAGATGGCTTAACGCAGGAAGCAGATCGCGGTGCAGCGCCATCGCGGCACTCAAATGAATGGCTGTCGGAATCACATCATTACTGCTCTGACTCATATTCACATGGTCATTCGCACTCAGCGCAAGTCCGCTGATTTCACTCGCCAGAGCCGCCAACACCTCGTTGACATTCATATTCGTGCTGGTACCCGAACCCGTTTGAAAAACATCAACGGGGAACGCGTCCGAATGGGCGCCGGCCAGTATCCGGTCTGCCGCCGTCACAATCGCCTCACAATGCGCCGAATCCAGTAGGCCAAGTTCACAGTTGACCCGCGCGGCGCAGCGTTTGATCAGCACCACCGCATGAATAAAGGCCGAGGGCAGACGAAGATCACTGAAGATAAAATTATCGATCGCGCGTTGTGTCTGAGCACCGTACAAGGCTTCAGCCGGCACCTGAACCTCTCCCATACTGTCTTTTTCAATACGGTACTCCGACATTCTCGTTTCCTCTAAGGTGGTGGGCGTACGTCGACTAAACGCAAACGGTGTTATCGATCGCTAAAACCCCTAAAATACCCCGATAAACGGGAGACAGGAATGGCAGATCAGAAAAATCACGTCCAAAACAACAACGGCGAACTTAATCCGCCCTGGTTGGCATGGGATCATCAATATGCATGGCACCCCTATTCCTCGGTGCAACAGACCCCTATCCTGTTTCCGGTGGAATCCGCAAGCGGCGTTCGGCTCACACTCAGCGATGGCCGCGAAATCATCGACGGCATGTCATCCTGGTGGTCAGTCATTCACGGCTACAATCACCCAACATTGAACGCGGCGGCAAGCGCGCAGCTCGGCCAAATGTCCCACGTGATGTTTGGTGGCCTCACCCACGAACCCGCAGCGACCCTCTGCAAACATCTTGTCGAGCTGACTCCCGCGCCACTCACACGCGTGTTTATTTCTGACTCGGGGTCGGTCGCCGTGGAAGTTGCCATCAAAATGGCACTGCAATATTGGTACTCCCGGGGCGTGAAAGGAAAGACCCGCTTGCTTGCTTTACGCAACGGTTATCACGGAGATACCTTTGGCGCGATGGCGGTCTGTGACCCGGTAACGGGGATGCACCATTTATTCAATGAGGTGCTTGCGCAACACCTGTTTGCCCCCGCCCCGGCCACTCCCTTTGGCGCTTCTGCGTCGAAAGAAGACCTCGCCGAAATTAGCCAGCTCATTGCCGAACATGCCGACGAGCTCGCCGCCGTCATCGTTGAACCCATTGTGCAGGGCGCGGGGGGGATGCGTTTTTACTCCGCAGACTACCTGCGACAATTGCGTGCGCTGTGTGACAAGCACAATGTGCTGCTCATTCACGACGAAATTGCCACAGGATTTGGCCGCACCGGAAAGCTGTTCGCCTGTGAACATGCCGGCATCAGCCCCGATATTATGTGTGTTGGCAAGGCCCTCACCAGCGGCTATTTATCCCTCGCGGCGACCCTGTGCAGCGACGAGGTTGCACAGGGCATTTGTGAAGGGGAAGCTGGTGTGTTTATGCATGGCCCAACCTTTATGGGCAACCCCCTGGCCTGTTCCATTGCCAATGCGAGTATAGCGTTGTTGCTGTCTTCAGACTGGCAGAGCAATATTGCCCGCATTGAAGGACTTCTTGAACGGGGCCTGTCCCCCGCAAGGAATTTTAAAGGCGTTAACGACGTGCGCTGCCTCGGCGCCATCGGGGTCATCGAACTTACCCAAGCGGTCGACATGAGTATCATCCAACCCCTTTTTGTAGAACACGGCATCTGGATTCGGCCCTTCGGCAAGCTTGTCTACACCATGCCCCCGTATGTCATCAGTGACGGCGACCTTGAATTCCTCTGCGCGAAAATCCTCGCCGTACTAGAGGAGTATCTCCCTTGACCAATCAGCAACTTAAAGCGCGCCTGTACGAAATCATTTTCGGTACAGAGCCCGGCCCAGGCAGAGCCTTTGATATTGCGCTAATCGTAATTATTGTCGCCAGTGTGCTCGCACTTTTCCTCGACTCCGTCGTATCGATACACGACGTTTATGGTGACCTGCTGTTCTACGCAGAAATTGGATTTACTGTTTTATTTACCCTCGAATACCTCGCACGAATCTATTGCTCACCAGACCGAAAAGCCTACGTCACCAGTTTTTTCGGGATCATCGACCTGGTCGCCACACTCCCCACCTATCTCGCCATGCTGCTTCCCGGCGCCCAACATTTGCTGGTCATTCGCATCTTCAGGGTGCTGAGGGTGTTCCGGATATTGAAATTGTTTCACTACGTTACCGAAGCCAATATTTTGATGCGCTCACTGTACTCCGCGCGGCATAAGATCTTTGTGTTCCTGATGTCCGTTTCCACGCTGATCATTGTTTTCGGTTCAATGATGTATCTTGTTGAAGGGCCGCAAAATGGGTTTACCAGCCTGCCCCGCAGTATTTATTGGGCCATTGTGACGGTCACAACGGTGGGTTACGGCGATATTGCCCCGCACACTGCACTGGGCCAGTTCATAGCCGCACTGGCGATGATAACCAGCTACGCAATTATCGCGATTCCCACGGGAATCCTCAGCGCAGAATTAATTAACGAGAGCCAACGCCGTACCGAACTCCGCCGCTGCACCAGTTGCCAACGGGCAGTACACGACAACGACGCGCGGTTCTGCAAACATTGCGGCGCAGCACTGCCTCAGGTGGAGCTATAAACAAACCATGATCGAGCAATTAAATATTCAGGTCAGCGGTCAAGGCCTGCACGCCATCACTGACAAGGTTCAGCGCATTGTTACCCAAAGCACATTTGCCGAAGGGCTTTGCACCTTGTTTATTCAACACACCTCTGCGAGCCTGCTGATACAGGAAAACTACGATCCCTCAGCACAACGCGATCTCGAGGCCTGGCTTAACCGTCTGGTGCCAGAAAACGACCCCCTCTACACCCATACACTGGAAGGCG
>JBFEVY010000154.1:0-8359 GCA_041546665.1 Spongiibacteraceae bacterium
CCTGTGTAGCATTGGTGAGCGGCGGATTTTTCCGGGCTGGGAGATCGCCTTTTCGCGCTTGCTATTGCAGGAATCCTGGGACGGGATAGCCAGGCACTTTCAATGCGCGGGAAGGCAGGATGTGGAGCGCGCATTGCGACACTTCTTTGCTAAACTCGTCGAATCGGAATTGAAATTACATTGTTAGAAGGTAGCGAAAGTGACAAGCGTATTCAGCAAAATTATTGACCGCGAACTGCCCGGACATTTTGTCTTTGAAGATGATCAGGCAGTGGCCATTATGACCATTGCGCCGGTGATGCCGGGACATGTTCTGGTGATTCCCAAAGAGGAAGTTGACCATTGGGACGATGTGCCTGAGGTATTGATGACGCACCTGATGACAGTGTCGCGCAAGCTCGCAAAAGCAATGAAGGAAGTCTATCAGTGCCAGCGCGTCAGTATGCAGATCATAGGTATTGAAGTACCGCACACGCACTTGCACTTAATTCCCATCAACGAGATTGCCGATGCCGATTTTGCCAAGGCGGCGATGGCGGAAGCTGATCAGCTTGCCGCCGAGGCAGAGAAAATACGTCAGGCAATGAGCTGATTTTGATCGGGCTGAATCGTTGGGTGAATCACTCTCACCGCAACGGCAGCCTCGTCATCAATAATTTCACCACGCAACCAGGCGCCGCCGTCGGGGTCGTGCAAAATGCTGCCGACGCCGCCGGGTGTGCGTATCTCAAGTTGCTGTTGCTGCGCTGAAAAGGCGGTCTGCGGTGGCGGATCGAGTTCGTCCAGGGCCGCTTTTACCGCACGCGCGTCAAAGTCGAAGTCCACCGTGTTTTCACAGCGGTCACCGCAGCGTGGGGCAAGCGCTTGATCCAGCTGAATGATCTGGTGTAACTGTGCAACCGTGGCGGCGGGAAGATCAATGCCGGCCAGCGTTGTCTGAATACAGTGGTAAAGACGCTCCGGCGCGGCCAGAATTGTGGTGAAAATAGCGGCCCGGTTTTCGTAAACCGACAGCGGCTCGCAGGGGTCGACACCTGGCAATTCGGCGCGAAATGCTTCGCACACAGCACATAGCAGTTGGCGCAGTATCGGCGCAGTGACTACCTTGTCCTGCATTGCAAGATAGCGAATGGTTAAGGGCAGAATATGGCCGTGGGCAAACAGCATATGCGCCGTGATCAGCATATAGCCCTGCAGGCCCTGTTCGCGGTCAAAGGTGTGGCTGGCAACCACATACTCGCCTTTTGCTTTACCGTAGCCGGCCACCGGGATCGTTTCGATCTGATATTCCTCGCGGCGTTCATAGAATTCCGTACCGGGAAGCAGGGTGTAAGCGAATATATTGAGGCTGGGAAAGGTTCGCAGTAGCTGATCGAGGTTGCGCTCAAAATCTGGCAGATTGTCGCCGGGCAATCCCCAAATTAATTCTGCAGCAATGGGTACACCCTGGCGGGCCATTTCCCGTGCGATGGGCTGATACTTGTTGGCCGCCATGTTTTTGCGATTGCTCAGCTCCAGGGCAAGCGGTGTCAGTGTTTGCAGAGCCAATTGGTAATGGGGTAGCAGGCCGTTGGCATTCAGTAACAGCACGATCTCCTGCACCCGGGGGCTGTGTTTTTTCGACCAGGATGTGGCAAAGGTGCTGGGTAAGCCCGTTGTTGCCTTAAGCTCGCAGATCAGCTGCGCCTTCTCCAAATCGTCTTTCAAAGCGCCAAAATTAGAGTCGGCGAGCCAGATATCTTTGATGCCGGCGTCGACAATCATCCGCCAGTCTCGACGAATTCTCGCCATGGAAAACTGGTACATTTTGCCGCCGATAGCGCCGGTTCCCCATTCGCAAAACGCACATTTATAGGGGCAGCCGCGACTGGTTTCGTAGGAGATGGAGTCGTAAAGCGGTTTGCCAGTGTCGTCGCAGAGTGGCACGACATCGAGTGCTGAGGGCAGTTCGTCAAGCAGCTTTCGGCGGGGACGCTCTGCGGTTTTGATAATCTGGCCGTCGCGGAGAAAGGCGATGCCCGGCACGTTGTCCCAGTGATTTTTAATCAGTCCGTCCAGCACCTCCTGAAAGGTCTGCTCGCCTTCTCCGAGTACGATAATATCGATGGGATCGTCAAACAGGTAGTCTTCTGCCTGTTGCACATGGGGGCCGCCAGCAATGCAGAGTACCTCGGGACAATCACGTTTGATCAAGGCGATCATTTCCAGGAATTCGGCGGCGTTCCAGGTGTACATGCTGAAGCCGACAACCGGCCGCTGACCCCTGTCCAGTGCGCACCGTAGTTGCGGCAGCAGGATTTGCTGCCAGTTTTCCCGCCACTGGTTTACTGCCTGGCCATCGCGGAAGTGAAACAGCTCCAGCGCGTAGTGGTCGCTATAGTTGCCGTATTGTTGGTAATAGGCTTTGAGTCCGCCTGTGGTAGTGGGCACCGCCCAGAACAGGTCCGAATCCATGCTGAACAGCCATACAGGGCAGGAGGGTGATGCGTCGGTGATAGGGGGCATAGGTTTTTCAGGGCGTTATTTGTCTAATCTGGACAGAAGACTATCAGGGTTTTGCGTATTCTCCCACGCTTTATGCTTCGAATTTTTATAATAGCGCGGGCTTTATACACCGTTTGGGTGACGGTATCGGGGACACAGTGCTGCGATCATCTCATCCAAAATAAAACGGGAGAATTGCGATGTTAACTGTGCACTCAAGTCTGGAGGTCGAAGCGCCGGCGGAAACGGTGTGGCCGATCATAGAGAATTTTGGTGATATCAGCTGGGCGCCGGGTATCGAGCGGGTCGAAATCGTTGGAGAGGGTATCGGTATGGCGCGGATGATTTATATGCCGGGCATGGAGGCCATTGAAGAGCGCCTTACCGCAATGGAGCCCGATATCATGCGCGTGTCTTATGCGATTCCACGGGGCTTGCCGATGCCGCTCACCGACTATACTGCAAGTGGTCAGGTCACTGCGCTTCCGGGTGGGCGCTGCCGACTGGACTGGCGCGGGGAAGCCGAGCTTGGTGAGGGCGTAACCGAGCAGGAAGCAAAGGATATCCTGTCTGGAACTTACGATATGTTGATGGGCTGGATTGCCGAGCACGCGCTCAAATAATTGCCTCGGGTCTGGCTGGGTGTCGCAGATAACGTAAGATGATCTGTGGCAGTGCGGGCAGGCCTTTTACCTCGCGTCGAACAAGGTCAAGGGCCAGGGCAGCAACCCAGTTTTGAAAGCCTTGGCGGTCATAGGGGAGGCAGAGGCAGCAGGCCTTAATGCTGCTGCGTGTTCCCCAGGCCAGCCATACCGTACCCACAGGTTTGTCTTCACTGCCACCGTCGGGGCCAGCGACGCCTGTTACCGCAACGGCGATATCGGCCTGGGTGGCCGTTAGGGCACCGAGCACCATCTCACGCGCTGTTTGTTCGCTGACCGCGCCATGGGCTTCAAGGGTCGCTTGGCTGACATTCAGGGCGGAGTGTTTCATGGCGTTGGAATAGCTCACAATTCCACCGGGGAACTGGCTTGATGCGCCGGGAATACGGGTGATCTGGGAAGCGATCAGGCCGCCGGTACAGGATTCTGCCGTGCCCAGTTGTAATTGGTGCTCACGAAGCGTGTCGAGGCATGCCTCCGCCAGGGTGATGGGCATTTCGCCCAGTAAATGATCTGCAAGCAGGGCTTCCAGGCGGGTTTTCCATAACGCTAATTTTTCTTCGATGCCGTCCTGCCAAATTGTCAGTTTGACCTCTAGTACCGGCATTGACGCGCGAAAACCCAGTTCGATATCTTCCGGCCAATCGGGGAAGGCGGAGTTGATCATCTCCTGAATATTGGATTCACCAAGGCCGAACACGCCCAGCCGGATTGTTTGCACAAAACCGGTCTTGAAGCGCGATGTGGTCAGGGGAATGATTTCCTGTTCTAGCATCACCCTGAGCTCCGAGGGAACGCCGGGGGTCGCCAATACCAGACAGTCCCGGTGAGTCAGGCCAATGCCTACGGCGCTGCCTCGGGCGTTAGCGATGATATCGCAATTTTCGGGCAGCATGGCCTGCTTGAGATTGGCGGCGTTCAGACTGAAGCCGCGTTTGCCACACCAGCTTTCAAGGTGTGCCAGAGCCTGAGGGTGCTCGACAATCTGTCGCTGGGTAAGCTGTGCCAATGCCTGCGCAGTCATGTCGTCTACCGTGGGGCCGAGGCCGCCATTGATAATCAGCACATCGGTATTGGCGCAGAGGGCGTCGATCTCTTTGCAGAGTAACTCTAGGTCATCGCCGACCGTGACCTTCTTGTGAATACGCCAGCCGTAGGCTGCTACGGCTTCGGCGATCATGGCAGAGTTAGAATCGATGGTGTCGCCAGCCATCAGTTCGTTTCCGGTCAGCAGGAGATTGAGTCGCATTCTGTCGTGTATCGCTCTGGCTTTTTGAATTGTAAGAATTTGTGAATAATAACAGCGAATTGATGCTCTGTCGTAACTTGCAAGTACGCGAGCTTGGGATTTAATTCGGTGTAGCGATGTCTCAGGTATATCCGCCTGAGTGATTGATAGAACGGAAATGACGTTACGGAGAAGGTTATGAAATCGTCGGCAGGTATTATCTTTGCGTTTGTGTTGTTGCTGGTGCTGGGGGCCTTTGAAATCTGGCAGTATCGCGAGCAGCAAATCTACCGTGAATCAATGCAGCATCAACTGGTCGAGCTTTCAGCGCGGCTTGAAGGTATTGAATTGACGGTTAACCAGGCAAAAGAACAGATGCGTGAACTGGAGGGGGCGTCAATCGGTGGCTTGATTGATAACGCCAATGACGCGCTGATTGAGGGCTGGTCTGCAATGATGGATGCGGTGGGGCGCGAGCTGGATTCGGCGCGCAAAACCTTCGAGCAAAAACGCCAGGCCCTGGGCGGAGCAGACAAACCGGCACCGGAAGAACAGGTGACGCCAGATCAGAGTGAGCAAAAGGCAGAACAAGCCGGTGAGGGGCCGCTGTAGGGGGCAATCTTCAACGCGCCGCTAAACACGCGGCGCGGTCGGTTTAATGCCGCATCATGGCGTCGAGTTCGTCGACGAGCTCTGACCATTCGGCGTCATCATCCAGCGCCTGCTTCAAAAAGGCTGACTGGCTTTTATTCCAGAAGCTCGCTTCATAAATTTCCATGTCCCGGGGAAGTGGGCGGTGGCGAACAATAAATTTTTCGATATCCGCTTCTTCATCGGGTAAGCCCAGTTGTTGAAACAACATTTTCAGGCTGTGTGGCTCGAGTTCCATCAGCAACTCCATCGATCATGATCAAGCAATGGTCATCTCTCAGTCGAATATAGACGACAATATTGGTGAGTTCCAGTGCTCTTGCGCAGTTTCGCGGCGCTACATCAGGCGCCGGGTAAGAGATCTAGGCGCATGCCGGCATTCCAGCCGCCGTCCACCAGGAATTCCGAACCGGTAGAGTAACTGCTTTCTTCCGAGGCTAAAAACAGCGACATATTGGCAACTTCAATGGGTAGGCCGACGCGGGGCAGGGCGTGGTTTTGATAAAACGCGTTGTCCTGCTCGCTGGGCGTAGCATTGGCACCCGCGCCATGCATATCGGTAAAAATGCCACCGGGATGCACGCTGTTTACGCGGATATTGTGTGGGCCGAGTTCAATGGCGGCGGATTTTGTCAAACCGCGAATTGCCCATTTAGATGAGACATAGGCTGACAGGCCATTTTTCGCCTGCATACCATCGATGGACGAAATGTTGATAATACTGCCGCCGCCGGCACGCTTCATGGGTTCGATTGCTGCGCGGATACCGAGATAACAACCGAGTTGATTGATCTGGATGACGCGCATATAGGCATCTGCGTCGGTATCGGCTATCGCGCCGGCATACAATATCGCGGCGTTGTTGACGAGTATATTCAGTTGGCCGAGGTGTTCCGCCGCCGCAACGAGTGATTGCCAGTCGGCCTCGTTGGCGACATCGGCGTGGTGGTAGTGAGCGGCATTGCCAAGTCGTTTTGCTAGCGCTTTACCTTGTTCGTCGAGAATGTCGGCAATTATGACCTGGGCGCCTTCTTCAACAAAACGTTGCGCGGTGACGGCGCCCATACCGCGGGCGGCGCCGGTGATGATTGCGGTTTTACCTGAAAGTCTGCCCATTGTTTAAACCTTTGACTGAATAGTTTTTAAATTTATTAGTCTGATATTTAAGAGACTGTCGCGTTATGATCCAATGCTCCGATTGGACTAGTTGGGAAGGTAGGCAACGAATGCTTTTTAAATGCAATAACAGCGCAGAACGCTCGTCGCGATTATTGACTACAGTATTGTTGTTAGCGGGGGTTTTTGCAGGTTGTAGTGATAGGAATCAACCCGCTGAACAGCCGCCTGCTGACACGCCACTGCAGCAATTTGAGTCGTCGGCGCAGCCAGAGCCCGCCTCTCAGGGGAAAGCCGACAATAACGAAAAGGCTGTGGGTGGTGAGCAGCCCGTTGCTGCGCCCCTGGATCTCTCTCTGCCTTCAGATTTTGAGGATGAAGGGGTGCGTGATTTGAGTGAGGAGGAGCAAAGCCGTTTCCAGACTGAAGATTATTTTAAAAAATCTGAGGATGATAAGCGTGTAAAAGTGCACAGTAAGGTGTATGTGAAGGATGGCACGACCCTGGATAGCGCGAGACAGGATTATCGCGGTTCGCTAGAAGGGGGAGAGGTGGGTGTCGAATATCAAATGAAGTAGTAAAGTCGTCCTGACTTTAGGGTGAGAAAACTTCCCCACTTTAAGTGGGGAAGTGGTGTTTCGAAAGATAAGAATTTAAGAGGCGGCCTGCAGCATTTTGAAGAGTTCGTCTTTCAGGTGCAGTCGGCGCAATTTCGCATTTTCCTCAACGGTGTTGGTAACGGTGAGGACTTCAGCCTCCATATTTTCCACTTCGTTTGTTAGCGAATGGTACTCATCAAACAAACGACGAAAATGATTGTTGTGTGTCTTCAGCTCGTGGATTTGGTCCTTCAAATCGGGGAATTCGTGAATCAGGTCGTGATGTTCGATGCTCATAATGCCTCACAAGTTTTTGTTAATTAAACTATCGTCCCTGTGGCTAGAATAGCAATCTGGTAGTGACCAACAATGATCTGTATCAGTTTTTCGCGGTGTAAAACACGGCGTGGAGGGCGTTTGTACCGGGTGCTGGCCTTTAATGTGGGGGCATAAAAAAAGCCCCCGCCAAAGGCGAGGGCTTTCATCACGCTACTGCAGGGCAGTGATCGATTAACGCTTGTCCAGAGGGACAAAGTCACGCTGTGCCGGGCCAGTGTAGAGCTGACGTGGGCGACCGATTTTGTAGCTGCCGCTGATCATTTCGTTCCAGTGGGCAATCCAGCCTGGGGTGCGGCCCAGAGCGAAGATAACGGTAAACATGCTGGTCGGAATACCGATCGCTTTCAGGATGATGCCTGAGTAGAAGTCCACATTGGGGTAGAGCTTCTTGTCCACAAAATAGGGGTCTTCAAGCGCGATTTGCTCAAGGCGCTTGGCGATTTTCAGCAGTGGGTCGTCGACGCCCAGCTCAGCCAGTACTTCGTCCGCAGCCTGCTTCATCACTTTGGCGCGCGGGTCGAAGTTTTTGTATACCCGGTGGCCGAAGCCCATCAGGCGGAAGGGATCGTTTTTGTCCTTCGCGCGAGCAACGCAGGCATCAACGTTGGACTCGTCACCGATTTCCTCAAGCATGTTCAGTACGGCTTCGTTGGCACCGCCGTGAGACGGTCCCCACAGCGCCGCGATACCAGCGGAAATACAGGCGAAGGGGTTGGCGCCAGTAGAGCCTGCCAGACGAACGGTTGAAGTAGACGCATTTTGCTCGTGGTCTGCGTGGAGGATGAAAATTTTGTCCATCGCACGGGCAATAACAGGGTTGACCTTAGATGGCTCGCAGGGGTTGCCAAACATCATGTGCAGGAAGTTTTCTGAGTAGCTCAGATGATTCTGCGGATACATGAAGGGCTGACCAATGGTGTATTTGTAGGTCATGGCTGCCAGGGTTGGCATTTTTGCGATCAGGCGAATCGCTGAAATTTGGCGGTGCTGCTCATCTTTAATGTCCAGTGAATCGTGGTAGAACGCAGAGAGCGCGCCCACAACACCACACATGATTGCCATTGGGTGGGCATCACGACGGAAGCCTTTGAAGAACGTGCTGACCTGGTCGTTGACCATGGTGTGCATGCGGACCTTGTTGACAAATTTTTCTATACTAAATGGCCGGCCATTCACGAAAACTACAATCGTGTTCTTATTTTTCTTGACGGTTTTTTTTTACCAATTTAGGTAGAAGAACGCCCAAGCTATACCTGAGTGAATCGCTTCCCTCGTGATCC
>JBFEVY010000139.1:0-8817 GCA_041546665.1 Spongiibacteraceae bacterium
GACCTGCGTGGCCGATGCGATCACCACCCGTCTGGATGCGCAGTGGCGAGGCAGTTGGGAGGTTGTGGTGTTTGAAGAGGACTCGGCAAACGCCTTTGCCCTGCCGGGTAAGAAGATTGGTGTGCACACCGGTATTCTCAAGGTTGCGAAAACCGCCGACCAGCTCGCCACGGTACTCGGTCACGAGGTGGGTCACGTTCTGGCCCAACACAGCGCAGAGCGGCTTTCGCTACAGAGTGTAGCGGGTACCGGTACGCAGCTGATTGCGGTCTTGCTGGGTGACAGCCCCCAGAAAACCACGGTGATGGGTTTGCTCGGTCTTGGGACCCAATACGGGGTGGTATTGCCCTACGGGCGTACTCAGGAATCTGAAGCGGATATTGTCGGTCTGGACCTGATGGCTAGAGCGGGGTTCCGCCCCTCGGCCAGTGTCGAACTCTGGGAAAACATGAGTGCAGCCTCTCAGGGTCAACCCCCGGAGTTTTTATCGACTCACCCCTCTCACCAGACCCGTATCAAGGATCTTCAGCGAGAGCTTAAAAAAGCGACGCCTATTTATGAGCAGGCTCGCGCCCAGGGCATTCGTCCGAATTGCTAAGATTAGCCGCCTGCGCTAAGGCGGCTGTCAGGTTTCGCTTTCTTCACTACAGCAGGCGCTGTGATTCATCGACAGCGCCGGCGCATCGCAATCGGGAGTGCCGATAATTTTGGCCGGTACCCCGGTCACCACGGTATGCGGTGGCACATCCTTCAGCACCACACTGCCCGCACCAACCTGAGCGCCCTCGCCAATATGGATATTACCGAGGATTTTGGCGCCGGCGCTGATCAGCACACCATCGGCCACTTTCGGGTGGCGGTCGCCGTGCTCCTTGCCTGTGCCGCCCAGGGTGACCGACTGCATCAAAGATACATTATTCCCTACCACGGCGGTCTCACCGATAACAATGCCCGTTGCGTGATCCATCAGAATGCCGCGACCAATGCGGGCAGCCGGGTGGATATCGACACCGAATTCGCAGGAAATCCGGTTCTGCAAAAACAGTGCGAGGGAGGCGCGGTTGTGCCGCCACAACCAGTGGGCTACCCGGTAGGACTGCAGGGCGTGAAAGCCTTTGAAGTACAAAAACGGAACGGACAGGCTGTCGCAAGCAGAATCGCGATCAAACACGGCGCAGATATCGGCGCGCATCGCGCGGCCGATTTCGGGGTCGGCTGAGAACGCCTCTTCCAGGACTTCTCTTACCAGCAGGGCGGATGCCGCCGGGCTAGCGAGAGTGTGGGCAAGGTGAAAGCTCAGCGCGGTTTCCAGGGAGTCATGGTTCAGTATGGTCGCGTGCAGAAAACTGGCCAGCACGGGTTCGCGCTGGACTTCCAGAGTGGTTTCTTCACGGATGGTCTGCCAGACCTTGTCGGTATGTGTAGCGTTCATAGCAACCTGAAATTCTGAGTGCCCTGGCATTATAACGGGTAAACCGGCTCAGAACCTACGTCTGCACCTGGCAGCGCCAAAGGGTTTGTCCGGCGGCGTGGTATTTGCGTTCAAAGGGGGTCAGGACGGGTTCCGGTGAGAATGTTGCTGCCTCAGCGGCAAGGCCTGCAATGCGCAGCGCCTGGGCGAATTCCTCGATATAGAGCGGCCAGTTACTCCGGACCTCGATGTCACCGCCCAGCTTCAGCAGCGTCGGTAGCAGGGGAGAGCCGTGGATACGCAATTTCAGCTGGCTGCTTTTGGGCCAGGGATTGGGGTAGAGCAAAAAGTGTTTTAGCGGCTGCCAGCCGGCACTTTCGGCAAGCCGCCAGAAATCGTCAACATCGGCCTGAACCAGTAAATAGTTTGCGCAGGTTTGCGCTGCGTCGCTATGGGCATGGTGCTTGGCGAGGCGGGCGGCGGACTTGTCGATGCCGATCACGGCACAGTCGGGGTAGCGCTGAGCAAGGTGCCAGGTGCTTTCACCGACGCCGCAGTAGGAATCCAAGATCAGTGGCGCGTTGCCTTTGTCTTTCAGCCAGGCGTCGGCCTTTTCAAACGCGGCAATATTGTGCGCTGCGCAGGGTTTGCGAAAGGTGCTGGAAAGGTGCTTGCGCACCGTTGCCTCAAGGCTGCTGTGGATGCCCTGTTGGTTGCTGGTGACGGCGCGCGACTGCGCCTGATTACTGGATTTTTTCATGGGGCGGATGATAGGGAGTCGCCGCTGAGAATGCCAGCGGCGTGAAGTTGCCCTGCACAATTGGCTTCGTGAGCCCCCATGCACGGCTTTGGTCGCGTATACTTTTGAGTAATGGACGAAATGATAAAACTCGAAAACATCGGAAGAGAAGCATGCGCCAGGACCGACGCCCCTACTGGGTGAAAAAAAATTATCTCCGCTATCGCAGCTGGTATACCCGCCATTTTATCAAGCCTGCCTGTGATTTTCTCGGTGACCACGCCACCTTTATGAAGCCCTGGTACACCTCAATATCGGGACCAAATATCGAAATCGGACACTGCGCAACGGTGATTTCTGAACCGGAAAGCCGGGTCAAAATTGGCGTGTGGGGCCGGGCGCCCGCTGAAGGGCGGATTCGTATTGGTAACTATGTGCTGATCAGTCCGGGTACGCGTATCTCCGCGTCAGACGAGATATTGATTGGCGATGGGGTGATGATGGCGCACGGAGTCTACATCACCGACAGCGATTGGCACGATATTTATGATCGCACTGAACGCAGCGCTAAGAAGTGTCCGGTGCATATTGCCGACAATGTCTGGTTGGGAGACCGCTGCACGGTACTCAAGGGCGTCAGCATCGGAGAAAACAGCGTGGTTGCCGCCTGCGCCGTAGTCACAAGGGATGTGCCGGCCAACGTCGTTGTCGCCGGCAATCCGGCCAAGGTAGTGAAAGAGCTGGATACGGAAAAGGCGATACGCACCCGGGCGCAATACTTTGCTGACCCCGTTGCGTTAGAGCGCTTTTTCGACGGCGTCGACAAGTCCGTGCTGTCGGAAAACCGCACCCTGGCCTGGTTGCGCATGCTGGTGTGGCCGCGGCGCGGTGATTGAGCTGCTGCCTTTGTCAGCGTGCCAACACGGAAATTTTTCCGGGTTGACCTTCGCTGCCGATTAGCAGGGCGCGGCCATTGAGGCTGAAGGTGCCGGCCTCGATTTGCGGTAGCGCGGCAGGTTTGTAAATTCGCGGCGCCCGGTTCAGAGCGTCCAGCCAGTTTTCGTCAGGGCGGCGTTCAAAGTAATAGGTTTTTTTCAGGGTGACGATGATCGCTGCATCGCCCTTGGGGCTGAAACTCATGGCGGTGGGAGAGTACTGGGTAATGCCGCCCTCCTTTTGTGGGGTGTGACGCTCAGGGCTTGGCAGACTGGTGATCTCGCCGAGGTATTCCAAAAGTATCCTGGTGTCACTCAGGGCGTCCAGTGAAAATCGGTAGAGCTCGGGGTGGCGGGTGCGCTTGGTCAGCAGGTAGACGAAGCGTTGTGCAGGATCGACGGCAATGGCCTCGGCGTCGCGGGGGCCGCGACCGTAGATCAGTGAATAGTGTTTGGTGTAGGGCTGTTTGCCGGTGGCTGAAAGGATCTCGGGTTCACGGATCAGGTACACATCGACCATGCTGCGAACGGCGAAATTGTCGCCGGTATCGGCAACTAGCAGCCAGAAACCCTGTTGGTCTTTAAAGCTGTCCATATCCTCCCAGTCAATTGCGCTGGTGTTTTCTATCCGCAGCGTGCCTGCCATTTGGCCCTGACTGTTAAAGGCATAGAGATTGGCGGCATCGCCACTGTCGTTGTGTGCCCAGAGCAGACCCGGGTGACGGTGGCTGACGGCGAGGCCGCTCATTTCGCGTAAGTCTTTGTTGGAAACGCGTATCACCGTATTACTCTGGAGTTCGCTGCTTTCGGCTGGATCTTCAGCGTGAACCAGAGCGCTGGCAAAAAGGGTCAGCATTGAAAATAGGGCGGCAATGGTCCGGCACTTTTTACGTTGCTGTATGGGGTGCCCGAATTTTGCAAGCAATGTATTCATGGTTTTGAGATGAGCCAAATCAGTTGGAGTCGTATACTGACAGTTTACTGTGACGGGGGTATGGCAGGTGGCCATAATGGCCGGCGCAGTTCACAAAAGTTATCGGCGGTATGAATAAGAGCGGGAGGCAGTTTGTCAGCAATTATCCGGGTTGACCAGCTAGACAAGATTTATGACTCGGGTTTTCAGGCCTTAAAAGGCGTGAACCTTGAAATTCAACGCGGGGAAATTTTCGCCTTGCTCGGCCCCAATGGCGCCGGTAAAACAACCTTGATCAGTATTATTTGTGGTATTGCCAATGCCTCTGCCGGGCGGGTGGAAATTGACGGCATGGACATTCAGCGTCAGTTTCGCCAGGTGCGTGGCCGGGTTGGACTGGTGCCCCAGGAGCTGTCGACTGACGGTTTTGAAAGTGTCTGGTCAACGGTAAAACTGAGCCGTGGTTTGTTTGGCAAACCGGCAAACCCGGCTTACCTGGAGCGGGTTCTCGGTCAGCTCTCCCTGTTGGAGAAGCGGGATGAGCGGATTATGGCCCTGTCAGGGGGCATGAAGCGGCGGGTGATGATCGCCAAGGCGCTCTCCCATGAACCGGATATTCTGTTTCTTGACGAGCCGACGGCGGGGGTAGACGTCGAATTGCGTCGCGATATGTGGGACATGGTGCGGGAGCTGCGCGAGCGCGGCGTTACCATTATCCTCACAACCCATTACATCGAAGAGGCCGAGGAAATGGCCGACCGCATCGGCATTATCAATCGCGGCGAAATCGTTCTGGTCGATGACAAGCAGTCGTTGATGACCAAGCTGGGGCAGAAGCAGTTGCGCGTTCAGTTGGCTCAGCGCTTTGAGCAACTTCCCGGGGAGCTGAGCGGCTTTCCTCTCACCCTCGGTGAAGGGGGTACGGAATTGGTCTATCACTACGACAGCGGCGATGAACAGAGCGGCATCGCGGAGTTGCTGCGGCGCCTGGACGTGTTGGGTATCGAATATCGGGATCTGCATTCTTCCCAGCGCTCGCTGGAGGAGATTTTTGTGAGTTTGGTCAGTGCGCCCCGCGAGGCGAATGCTGGGGAGGCGCAATGAGTACACCATCTTTTAACCATTACGCTGTGCGCGCGATTTACCGTTTTGAAATGCACCGGATGTGGCGCACACTGATGCAGAGCATTGCCTCGCCGGTGATCTCCACCTCGCTTTACTTTGTGGTGTTTGGCTCGGCCATCGGCTCGCGTATGACCCAGATTGATGGCGTCAGCTACGGCGCGTTTATCATTCCGGGGCTGGTCATGTTGGCACTGTTGACCGAGAGTATTTCCAATGCCTCCTTCGGGATATTCTTTCCCAAGTACAACGGCACAATCTACGAGCTGCTGTCGGCGCCGGTCTCCACCGTAGAGATTTTGTTGGGCTATGTCGGTGCGGCGGCCTCCAAATCAATCATCCTCGGTGTAATCATTTTGTTAACTGCGCGGCTGTTTGTCGACTATGAAATTCAGCACCCGGTGTGGATGGTCCTGTTCCTGGTACTCACCGCCGTTACCTTTAGCCTGCTTGGCTTTTTGATCGGGGTCTGGGCCGATGGTTTTGAAAAACTGCAGATCGTACCGATGTTGATCGTGACGCCGCTGACCTTTCTGGGTGGCAGCTTTTACTCCATCAGCATGCTGCCGCCGCTATGGCAGAACATTACCCTGGCGAACCCGGTGGTGTATTTGATTAGCGGCTTCCGATGGAGTTTTTACGGTATCGCCGACGTCAATGTCGCGGTCAGCATGGTGATGACTCTGGTGTTTATGTTGATCTGCCTGGGGGTGATCACCTGGATGCTGCGTACCGGATATCGACTGAAGAACTAGTTGAGCGGTTTCACTCCCAAGCCCTTACCAGGAGGTACGATGAAGAGGATGTGCTTTGCGGTCTGCGCTTTGTTTTTGCTGGTCGACGGTTGGGCGGGGGAAGCCGATGTGGTTGACGGTGGAATTCGCGCGCTTGGGAATGACCGCTACGCGATTTACGCAACGATCCAGCACAGTGATGAGGGGTGGGAGCACTACGTGAACAAATGGCAGGTGGTGGGCGACGATGGTGTCGTCTACGGAACCAAGGTGTTGCGCCACCCCCATGTGCATGAACAGCCCTTTAGTCGCGGTTTGTACGGTGTGGTGATTCCGCCAGCGGTTGCCGAGGTTACCCTGCGAGCCTTCGATTCTGTGCATAGCGACGGAGGCCGCGAGCTGCACCTGGCGGTGCCGACAGAGCAAAAATAAGTTTAGAGGGCGTGAAGACACGTCGGAAAATGATCCATAAGTGAGGAGAAATCGTGGCAGAGAACAATAATAAAGCTGTGCTGCAGGCCTTTCAGAATACCCTGGAGCAGCGCCTGGCAGGGAGTGATGCGGATATCGCCAAGTATTTTCACGACGATATTGTTTGGCATTTCCCCCAGTCTACCGCGTCAGCAGACAGCCCCAGCGAACATCGCGGCAAGGCTGCGGTGATGGCGATGTTCGGCGGCGCGGTTGAGCAGTTCTATCAGTCGTCCTCAATGCGTTTTGACTACCACGCCTGGACGGCGGAAGAAGACCGAGTGCACCTGCACTTTACTCTGCGGGCGATCACCAGTACCGGCCGCGACTACTGCAACCAGTACCAGACCCTGTTTCGGTTTTGCGACGGCCTGATTGCCGAAGTCTGGGAGTATTTCGACACCTCCTATCTGTTTGCGGTGTTTGCCGAACCTGCAGAGTAAGCGGGCGCCTACTCGCAGGGCCCGCCAGCGTCGACCCAGCTGCGCAGCAGGCTGACAAACTCCGGGTGATCGATGGGCGGCTTTGTGCGGTTGCGGCCGGGCTCCCAGCCCCACAGTACCAGCGCGTCCTCGGCCATATGGGTGTAGAGGTCCTCCAGACTGCGATTGCCGTTTTTACTGCGGTCCTTGAGCACTTCGCACAGTTCAACCGCGTCGAGTTCTTCCCAGGCCATGCTCAGTGGCGCCAGGCGCCAGTGCGGCGCGCCGGGAACCTCGTCGTCAGCGACATTGTGGTCCTGGTGGCAGGCTGAGCAGTGCAGGGTCGGGGCGCCGTGGTTGTCTTCACCTCTTACCACTAGTTGGTCGTGGCGACGGCGCTCGTCGCCCTGGCGGGGAAAGTCGGTTTTGGTGTGGCAATTGAGGCAACGAGGGTGAGTCAGCACCGAATAGATCGGTTCAAACAGCGGCGACTGGGCCAGCGCCGGGGTGGCGCAGGCCACTAGCAAGAGGGCCAGGTAGCTTGCGAGTGCTCTGTTCATGATCAAGCGTCCTCCGCCGGGTGTTGCTCGGCCAGGCTGTAGCCGAGATTTTTCAAGGGCAGTTCTCTGATGGCGTCGCCGGTGGCAGCAAAAATCGCATTGGCCAATGCGGGGCCCACGCAGGGAACACCGAGTTCCCCCACGCCGCCTGGGGATTCGTCGCTGTTAAGAATGACGGTATCGATTTGCGGGCTCTGGAACATGCGCACCACAGAATAGTCGTCAAAGTTGCGCTGTTGTACCACGCCGTCAACCAGAGTGATTTCGCCATAGAAAATACTCGACAGGGCGAACACAACTGCGGATTCAATTTGTGCGATGACCAGATCCGGATTGACGGCAGTACCGCAGTCTACGGCGCTAACGACGCGGTGGACGACGACTTCGCGGCTGCTGGGGTCAACGCTGAGCTCCACAACCTGGGCGATATAGCTGTTCCAGTGTCCGAGCAGGGCGATGCCCTGGCTGGCGCCGGGGCGGGGCGAGCCCCAGTTTGCCGCATTGGCCGCCGCATCCAGTACCGCCAACAGGCGGGGTTCATTGCCGAGTTTATTGCGGCGGAACTGGTAGGGGTCCTGGCCGGCGCGGCTGGCGATCTGGTCGAAAAAGGTTTCCTGGGCAAACAGGTCGGTGAACTTGTTCACCGAGCGCATCCACAGGGAGAGCATGCGCGGCTTGGCAACCAGGTGAACGTCCATATAGACGTTGTCGACATCGTAGGCGAAATTGCTGTCGAAGTCGGTGGCGTCGCGGAAGTCGGGTAGTGAGCCGTTGTTAAGTTCGACGAGGCTGTCCAGCAAGTGCTCGCCGTAGAGTACTGCGGTTATGTCCTGGGTGATGGCGCGGTGGTTCCAGGCGATGAGCTCGCCGGTGTTATTCAGGGCCGCAGTCATGCGCACCGAAGCCGCCGGCCGGTAAAAGCCGCCTTTCATATCGTCTTCACGGCTCCAGATGACTTTAATGGGTTTTCTGACGGCGGCGGCCACATGGCAGGCATCGCGCACAAAATCCCCCAACCAGTTGCCGCGCCGGCCGAAGCCGCCGCCTGAAGGCAGGGTGTGAAAGGTGATTTGCTGGGGTAGCAGACCGAGAATGATACTGGCGTAGAGTTTGTCCAGGGTGGGCGACTGGGTGCCGGTCCAGATTTCCGCGCTGCTGCCGTCGTAATCAATCACCACATTGAGCGGTTCCATCGCCGCGTGGGCCTGAAACGGGAAGTAGTAATCGGCTTGCAGGGATTCCGCGGTCTGGAGCAAAGAGAGTAGCGGCAGGCCATCGTTACGTATTGGCAAGCCGGGAACATTTAGCAGCAACTCGTATTCACTGCGCTGTTGTTCTGAGTCAGTGCGTCCGGCGAGCAGCTCATTCCAGCTGATTTCGAGAGCCTTGCGACCTTTTTCTGCAGACCAGAAATCCTCGGCGACAACCGCCACCCCGGCAATAGTCTGGTGTACTTCAAGCACACCGGGCACGGCGAGGGCGGCATTGCTGTCGACATTCAGTGCCTGGC
>JBFEVY010000152.1:0-8432 GCA_041546665.1 Spongiibacteraceae bacterium
GAAGCCTCGTTGCCCATCTGGTTAACAAGAATCTAGCGGACGGTTTGAAAATCGCCGAAGCGGCGGCAGATGAATTTGGCATCCCGTTTCTAGACCTTCGCGCCTTTGCCACAGATCAAGCACCACAGAAAATCGTCGATAACAAGCTGATCAAAGCTCACCGCGCCCTGCCCCTGTGGAAGCGCGGCAAGCGACTCTTTATCGGTATGTCGGATCCTACGAATCTGCATGCACTTGATCAAATTAAGTTCCATACAGGGCTAAATACCGAGCCAGTCGTAGTCGAAGAATCCGTGCTCTCTGCAGCCATTGAAAAATATATGGCAGCTCAAGAGGAGTCCCTCACCGATAGCCTCGGTGACATGGACGACGTCAATCTCGAACACCTCGATGTTGAAGCGGTCAGCGAGGACGCCGCAGAGGACGCGGAGACCAAAGGCGCAGACGAGGCCCCCGTAGTTAAATTCGTCAACAAAGTCCTACTCGATGCGATCCGTGGCGGCGCGTCTGATATTCATTTTGAACCCTATGAAAAGGTTTATCGGGTCCGCTTCCGCACAGACGGTATACTGCACGAAGTCGCAAGACCGCCCGTTTCGCTTGGCTACCGCTTGGCCGCGCGCTTGAAGGTCATGTCGCAGATGGACATTTCTGAGCGACGCGTCCCCCAGGACGGCCGGATAAAGATGAAGCTATCCAAAACCCGTGCTATCGACTTCCGTGTTAACACTCTCCCCACGCTCTGGGGGGAAAAGGTTGTACTGCGTATATTGGACCCCAGCACTGCGCAAATGGGTATCGATGCGCTGGGCTATGAACCCGCCCAGAAAGAGATGTACCTCAAAGCGTTGAACCAGCCGCAGGGCATGATATTGGTTACTGGGCCCACCGGCTCAGGTAAGACCGTTTCCCTCTATACCGGCCTGAATATTCTCAATACGGTAGAACGCAATATCTCCACCGCGGAGGATCCGGTAGAAATCAACCTGGAAGGGGTCAATCAGGTTCACGTAAATGCCAAGGTTGGCCTCGGCTTCGCTGAAGCACTCCGCTCATTCCTTCGCCAGGACCCCGATATTGTGATGGTGGGGGAAATCCGGGACCTCGAAACGGCGGAAATTGCGATCAAGGCGGCGCAAACAGGTCACTTGGTCCTATCCACCCTTCACACCAATAGCGCACCGGAAACCCTGACCCGTCTGATGAATATGGGCGTTCCGGCATTTAACGTCGCAACCTCGGTCAGCCTGATCATCGCCCAGCGCCTCGCCAGGCGCCTGTGTCGGGAATGCGCGGTTCCCGCCGATATTCCAAAGGAAACCCTGCTTGAGGAAGGCTTTACCCCCGAAATGCTGGAAACCGCTAGTGTCCTACACCCCGTAGGCTGCGATAAATGTAATGGCGGATACAAGGGCAGGGTTGGTATATACGAAGTAGTTCGTATCACGCCAGAGATTTCTCGTATTATCATGGAGGGAGGGAACTCTCTGGAAATCGCAGAGCAAGCCAGCAAAGAGGGCTTTGCTAACCTGCGGCAGTCCGCGCTGAAGAAGTGTGCAGAGGGGATAACCAGCCTCGAAGAGGTCAACCGGGTAACAAAAGACTAAGATCAGGAGCCAATAATGGCGACAGCACAAAAAACCGATGTCTTTGTCTGGCAGGGTACAGATAAACAGGGTCGCAAAACACGGGGAGAGCTTACATCGACCTCTCCCGCCCTGGTCAAGGCGCAGTTGCGGAAACAAGGCATTGCGACCAAAAGCGTCAAAAAGAAGCCAAAGCCGCTATTCGGCGGTGGCAAGAAGGCGATCAAGCCCGCTGATATTGCAATTTTTACGCGGCAAATGGCCACCATGCTTAAAGCTGGCGTTCCTCTGGTACAAAGCTTTGATATCGTCGCCGAAGGTGCGGGCAACCCCGCACTTCAGGAGATGATTCTCGAAATTAAAAACGATGTTTCCGCAGGCGGCGGTTTCGCTGCAGCCTGCGCCAAACACCCAAAATATTTTGACGACCTGTTTTGCAGCTTGGTCGACTCTGGCGAACAGTCTGGTACCCTGGAGCTGATGCTGGATCGAGTGGCCACCTATAAAGAAAAAACCGAAGCGCTAAAAGCAAAAATCAAAAAGGCACTGACCTATCCAATAGCCGTTATTGTGGTTGCCGTTGTCGTTACGTCAATATTGTTAATCAAGGTCGTTCCCCAATTCGCCACCACATTCCAAAGTTTCGGATCTGACCTTCCTGCATTTACAAAAATGGTGGTTAGCATGTCAGAATGGATGCAGGCAAATTGGTTTTTCATGCTGGTAATCAGCGTAGGAGCAGTATTCGCTTTTCAGCAAGCGCGTTTCCGCTCCAAAACATTCTCTGACTGGGTCGATGCCCGAATGCTGAAAATTCCCATTATCGGCGATATCGTGTTCAACTCCGTTATCGCTCGATTTTCACGCACTCTGGCAACAACCTTTGGCGCAGGCGTACCACTGGTCGACGCTCTTAACTCTGTGGCCGGCGCGGCAGGCAATGCAGTCTATAACAAGGCAATTATCCAGATCCGCGATGATGTCACTACCGGACAAACATTGTATTCATCGATACGCTTTACCAATCTATTCCCGACCATGCTCTTGCAAATGGTCTCAATCGGTGAGGAATCCGGCTCTCTAGACGATATGCTGGATAAGGTCGCTACCCACTATGAAGCCGCTGTAGACAATGCCGTAGACTCACTGACTTCACTACTTGAGCCGATGATCATGTCGGTACTCGGTGTACTGGTCGGCGGTTTGATGATCGCGATGTACCTCCCCATCTTTATGCTGGGTTCCGCCATATAATTTCACGGGGCGGCGATGCCGCCCCCGCACTGCAGATACTTCCATGAATTTTTTCGACGCGCTGGCGCAGTCGCCAACATTGTTTTATCCCCTTACGACGATTATCGCATTGCTATTTGGCAGCTTTTTTAACGTAGTGATCTATCGTCTTCCCAAAATGATGGACGCTAACTGGCGTACTGAGTGCCAGTACCTGCTGCACGGCGAAGAAGCCGCTGAAAAAGAGGCGGAGCAACACAAACTCGGGCTGGCGCTGCCCAACTCTCACTGCCCAAAATGCAATGCGCCGATCAAGGCATGGCAGAATATTCCCGTGCTCAGCTATGTCCTCCTCGGGGGCAAGTGTGCCAGCTGCAAAGCACCAATCGGCCTGCGTTATCCATTTATCGAACTCCTCACCGCCGTCCTGGCGGTGTTTGCCTTTGTCCAATTTGGCATCACCGGGCAGGCTTTTGCGGTGGTGCTGTTTAGCTGGATATTGTTAATACTCACTGCCATCGACATCGACCACCAGCTGCTACCCGACCATTTAACCCTGCCTTTGCTGTGGGCGGGGCTGGCGTGGAACAGTCTCACCGGGATCGTTGCTCTCAACGACGCCGTTTGGGGAGCCATTGCGGGTTACCTTACCCTCTGGTCTGTGTACTGGTTGTTCAAACTCCTGACCGGTAAGGAAGGGATGGGCTTTGGCGACTTCAAACTGCTGGCTGCACTGGGTGCCTGGCTGGGCTGGCAAAGCCTGCCGCTGATCATTATCCTATCCTCCGTGGTTGGCGCGGTACTGGGCAGTGTGATTTTGGCCATTAACCGCAAGAAGCAGGGCACCCCCATTCCCTTTGGCCCCTACCTTGCTATTGCGGGATGGATTGCCATGTTTTGGGGAGAGCAGATCAGCGGTGCCTACCTGCGCTTCGCGGGCCTCAACTGATTCCCGCTCCATATCCAATGTAGCGATACGCAAGCAGTAGACAGGTAATTGAATGGCTAATTTTATTGTCGGCCTGACGGGCGGCATTGGCAGTGGCAAAACAGCGGTTTCTGACCGGTTCGCCGAGCACGGCATCAAAGTCGTGGATGCCGACGTGATATCCAGAGAAGTAGTTGAACCCGGCAGCACAGCACTGAATGAGATTGCCACGCACTTTGGCCAGGGCATTCTCTTGCCCGATGGCACTCTGGACCGCGCACAGTTGCGCCAGAAAATCTTTCACTCGGCAGAGGAAAAGCAGTGGCTTGAGCAATTGCTGCATCCGCTGATTGCTACAGAGACCCTTCGCCAACTCGACGCAGCAGATGGCCCCTACGTTATTTACGTTTCACCACTTCTGGTTGAAGGTGGCCAAAAGGCCCTCTGTGACCGCCTGCTGGTAGTCGATGTCAGCGAAGCAACCCAGTTGCAGCGCACCATGCAGCGCGACAATAACGATGAAGCCCAGGTTAAGCGGATTATTGCCAGCCAGGCCAGCCGTCAGGAGAGGCTGGCTCAGGCGGACGATGTCATAGAAAACAGTGCAGGTCTCGCAGAACTCTTGCAACAGGCCGATGCCCTACACTCCCGCTACATTGCGCTCGCGGCCGAAAAGCCGGCGGCAAAGGGATAGTCTAATGGCCGGCAAATCGAACGAGTTAAAAGTAAAGTGCCCGGGATGCGGCGAAGTACAGGCCTGGGATTCGAGCAATCCCTACCGTCCATTCTGCTCAGAGCAATGCAAAAATCAGGACTTCGTTGCCTGGGCGAACGAGGAACACCATATTCCCGGCAGCAGCGAATACGACGATCTGTTGAGTGAAGACCTCGGCGAATAATCCGGATTAAGCGGGCGAAACTGTCGCGCTATGCTGTTTAATGGCGGTGACAATATCAACGTTGGCTGCGGGAAACTCATACTCCGAAAGCTGCTGCCGCGCCACCCATTGCAGAGGCTGACCCTCTCGCCCTTCCGGCTCGCCGGCGAAGCCGTTTACCCACCACACATCCAGAAAGACCTGCTTGTCGGGGTAATCGTGGGAAATTTCAATTAAGGGCTGACAGGCTTTCGGCTCGATGGTGATACCGAGCTCTTCGAGCAATTCGCGCCCAAGCGCGTCGACCACCGACTCGCCGGCCTCCACCTTGCCACCGGGGAATTCCCAAAATCCCCCTTGATGGAGGTGCTGCGGGCGCCGAGCAATGAGTATTTCACCACCGTCATTGCACACAACCCCAACGGCGACATGCACCCGCTTTACCACTGCAGATTAACTCCGGTATTCCGCATTAATACGCACATAATCGTAGGAAAAATCCGTTGTCCACACCGTTTCGCTGCAATTGCCACGATTCAGGTTGATACGAATCGTCAGCTCTTCCTGCTTCATGGTTGCGGCTCCTGCTGCTTCGGTATAGGAAGCCGCGCGGCCGCCCTTCTCTGCAATCAGCAGGTCATTCAGCGTCACAGAAACAGAATCCACATTGAGACGCTCTACGCCCGCACGACCGATAGCAGCCAGAATACGTCCCCAATTGGGGTCGCTGGCAAACAGAGCGGTTTTTACCAACGGTGATTCAGCCACGGTATAGGCAACTTTCAGTGCTTCTTCGCTATCTGTTGCCCCGTCCACCGCTACCGCGACAAACTTGGTTGCGCCCTCACCATCGCGCACAATCGCGTGGGCCAGCTCAAGAAAGACCTCATTAATCGCGGCCTGCAAGGGCGCGCACAGGGCATCTTCCGCCGAGTTCAGCGAAACACCTGAACGACCTGAAGCCACCAGCATACAGGCGTCGTTGGTCGAGGTATCACCATCGACAGTAATCCGGTTGAAGGAGGCCTCAGCCGCCTCACTGACCATTTTTTGCAGCAGCTCTCCGGTCACCTGGGCATCGCAGGCCACAAAGCCCAGCATGGTTGCCATATTAGGCTTGATCATACCGGCACCCTTCGAGATACCAGTAATCGTAATGGTTTGGCCCTGCCAGTCCAGCTGCCGCGAAGTCGCCTTGGGGCGGGTATCCGTGGTCATTATCCCATTCGCCGCGTTTTCCCAATGTTGTTCATCAAGATCGGCAAGCGCCTGGGGCATCGCCGCGACGATTTTTTCCACCGGAAGCTTTTCGCCAATCACGCCGGTGGAAAAGGGCAGCACCTGATTGTCAGCGACCCCTGCCAAGACGGCCAATTCCGCACAGCAGCGCAGGGCGTCAGCCATGCCTTCAGCGCCAGTACCGGCGTTGGCATTGCCGGTGTTGATTAACAGATAGCGCGGCGCGCTCGCCGCAAGGTGTGCTTTCGCCAGAGTGACTGGCGCGGCGCAAAACGCGTTTTTGGTAAACACGCCGGCTACCGTCGCCCCTTCGCAAAGCTCAAAGACCACCACGTCTTTGCGGCCGGGCTTTTTAATACCCGCACTGGCGATGCCAATGCGAACACCATCAACAGCATGCAGTACAGGCAGCTCCCCAGGACCCACCGCCATAGATCACCTCAATTCTTAGTCAAGTTTGCCATGACATTGTTTGTATTTTTTACCAGAACCACAGGGGCAGGGTTCATTGCGGCCCACCTTGCGGCCCTCGCGAACAAAGGTTTCCGGCATTTCAGCCTGCGCCTGCCCTTCATCCGCAGCGGACTCTTCTGCCAGCCCGGAACTCTCCGCATGCTGGAATTCCATAGCCCGCTGCGCGGCTTCGGCGCGCCGCTGTTGCTCAAGCGCTTCGGCGCTCTCGTCCTGCTGCAACTGCAAGTGAGAAAGGAAGCGCACCACCTCAATCTTCAGGTTTACAAGCATCTCCTCAAACAACTCAAAGGCTTCGCGCTTGTACTCCTGCTTGGGGTTCTTTTGTGCAAAGGCCCGCAAATGAATACCGTGGCGCAGATGATCCATGGTCGCCAGATGCTCTTTCCAAAGCGTATCCAGTACTTGCAACATAATATGCCGCTCTATACGGCGCATCTCCGGCCCAATCTTCTCGCATTTGGCGTTGTAGGCGTCTTCCACGGCTTGGGAAATTTTCTCCCGCAGGCGATCCTCAAAGAGCTTTTTGTCTTCGTCCAGCCACTGTCGAATCGACAGGCGTACCACGAAATCTGTCTCCAGGCGGCGCTCCAGGCCTTCAACATCCCACTGCTCTTCCAGGCTTTGCGGCGGAATATATTCGCTCACCACATCCTGCACGACATCGTTGCGAATCGCCTGAAGCATCTCGCTGATGTCCTCAGACTCCATCAATTCATTGCGTTGCTGATAGACGATCTGACGCTGGTCGTTGGCAACGTCATCGTATTCCAGCAGCTGCTTACGAATATCAAAGTTGCGCCCTTCAACTTTGCGCTGCGCCTTCTCGATGGCGTTGGACACCATACGGTGCTCGATGGCCTCACCTTTCTCCAGGCCCAGCGCCTGCATAATGCCGCGCACCCGATCCGAGGCAAAGATCCGCATCAAATCGTCTTCCAGCGACAAATAGAAACGCGCCAGACCCGGGTCGCCCTGACGACCAGCCCGGCCGCGCAGCTGATTGTCGATACGGCGGGATTCGTGGCGCTCGGTACCGATAATATGCAAACCGCCGGCTTCCAGAACTTTCTCGTGGCGCAGTTTCCAGGCTTCGCGTAATTCCGTAATCACCGCTTCAGAGGGGCTGTCCATGGCATCGATTTCTGCGTCAACACTACCGCCCAGAACAATATCGGTACCGCGACCCGCCATATTGGTCGCAATAGTCACCACACCCGGGCGCCCCGCCTGAGCAATGATTTCCGCTTCCTGCTCGTGGTATTTGGCGTTCAATACCTTGTGGGCAATGCCAGCCTTTTTAAAGCGCGTCGACATCGCTTCGGACGTCTCAATCGACGCCGTACCGACGAGTACGGGTGCCCCGGAGGCCATAATTTCTTTGACGTCATTTACAATCGCATCGTACTTCTCTTCTTTGCTGAGATAGACGAGGTCATTAAGATCGCGACGGGCATTGGGCTTATTGGTCGGAATAACGACCACATCCAAGCCGTAAATATGTTTGAATTCAAATGCCTCGGTATCCGCCGTACCGGTCATACCCGCGAGCTTGTCGAAAATACGGAAATAATTCTGGAAGGTGGTAGAAGCCAGGGTCTGGCTCTCAGCCTGAATCGTTACCCCTTCCTTGGCCTCAATTGCCTGGTGCAGACCCTCAGACAAGCGCCGCCCGGGCATGGTCCGACCGGTGTGCTCATCAATCAGCACCACCTGGTCGTTTTGAATAATGTACTCAATATTGTTGTGGAATAGCACATGTGCACGCAGCGCTGAATTCACGTGGTGCAGCAGGTTGAGGTTGCTCGCGGCATAGAGGCTATCGCCCTCCTGCAGCAACCCCTCTTTGATCATCAGCTCTTCAACCAGCTGGTGACCCGCTTCGGTTAATTCGACCTGACGGGTCTTCTCATCAACGCTGTAGTGCCCCTCTTCGGGCTCCTGCCCGGGTTTGAGCTCCACATCGGAATCCGGCACAGGCTGCAACAGCGGAATAAAGTGATTGATCTGCTTATACAGCTGGGAGCTGTCCTGCGCGGGCCCGGAAATAATCAGCGGCGTTCGCGCCTCGTCGATCAAGATCGAGTCCACCTCGTC
>JBFEVY010000088.1:0-11431 GCA_041546665.1 Spongiibacteraceae bacterium
ACCAGCTAAGAAAAACCACGTCACTTCCGAACGAGGCCGGCATTCTAGTCGAAGTCTTTTAAAGACGCAACGAGATTACAGCTTTTTTTCAAAGGCTTTTTCGCCTCACCGGAAATATCGCCAAGTTGCCGTAAGGCATTCTGAAACATAGGGTTTGACGACTGCCCCTGAACAAGCAGCCAAAATCGCTCCGCCATCCGCACAACCCGCCTCACTTCTGGCTTGTAGCCTCGCCCTACAAAGCTTTCCGAGAGCCGCTTGGCGCGACTCTCATCGGAAAACACCCCCAGGGAAACCGCATTCTCCAGCTCACCCCGCACGATCACAAAGCTATCCACATCTTCCGCAAGCAACTTTTCACGCATATTTGTTGCCACCGTCACATTTTCGTAGGGCCCGAGATACACCCAGTAATCACCAGAGGCCTCATATTCCTCCTTCATCGCCCGAATCGGCACTTCCGCTGCATAATCAGGAATCTGCGTCTTTTTCGCATAGGGCCCAGCAAACCAACACTCCTCAACCCCCACCACAGCAGCCTCATCACTGACCACAGGCTGATCTGCCTCCAGCACCATCCCGCCGCCCAGCTCCTCCCCCAAAGCTCCGCTTTCTGTAGCTTCCTCATCAAGCAGAGATTCAGGCAATTCTGCCAGCAATACCAGATTACCCTTCGATGCAGGCAGCACCCTGGCTACGCCATCACCACTACTTGCATCCTCAGCACGCTGCCAAAGAAAAAACACACCGTTTGCCAACAACAAAAGAAGAAAAAACCACCGCATGAGATCAAGCTTCCCTCAGCACACCTACGATCAGCAAAACTACAACCCAAAAAACCCGCCGCGCACCCGACGCGCTAAACGCCACCCTGCGTCGCCAGGACCGGCGCCAAACCATCGAGCACCAACTCCTCAATATACCGCCAATCGCAATCAAGTCCTGCCGCCAACTCACACAACACACGCCCGGCACCGCCCGTCACAATAACCCGCACCTCCGGCTGCAACACCTGCTGCGCCCAAGCAACCGTTTCACGAACCCCCGCGAGCGAGATCATCCACTTACCGTTATGCACGCAAGCTTCGGTTGCCAGCCCCGGCAACACATCAGGCAGCAGATCAGTCGCCACCCGAACCCGATCAGTCCCACCCACCAAAGCAGTCGCCATCATTTCAGGCCCCGGCAGAATATAGCCACCGCGATGCCGCCCGCTCCCATCAAGGACATCAATGGTCAACGCCGTTCCCGCATCCACCACAACACACGCGCTGCGACAAACCTCGAAGGCCGCGACCATCGCCAACCAACGATCCACGCCCATTCGGGAAACCGCCTCATAGCCATTCACCACCTCGCCGCAGCGAGACTGACTAACCGCAAATCGATACGGCACCCCTACCGCAGAGAGCATTTCACCCAAAGCCGCATTGCGATCATCGGAAGCAACCGAAGCAACCCGCACAATATCCACAGCGGGAACCCGCCCAAACAACCCGCGAAGCTCCGCCACATCAGCGAGGCGACCACCATCAAGGCGCCGCCCCATCTCCATAATCCGCCACTTTAGCGCGGTATTACCTACATCCAGCTCCAGCACTCGAGCCAGCATCAACCGTTACCCCTGAGCGTAACCTCACCACCATGAAAGGTACGACACTCACCCTCCACGTCCACAACCAGGCCACCCCCACTGTCCACGCCTTTGGCAATTCCGGATACCCAGTTATCACCTAACTGCACTGCGACCGGACGCCCGGCATACGCATCGCTGGCACACCACTCCTCACGATGCCCTGCAAAACCGGCAACGGCAAACTCCGCCATCACCTGATGCAACTCAACCAAGATTGACGCCAGCAACTGATTTCTCGACAGACCGAACCCGGAAAGGTCCGCCCAGGGCTGGGTGATAGACGCGGTATCCACCCGCTGCAAATCGAGATTAAGCCCCACACCGATAATCACCTGACACAAACCCGAGGGATCACCCTGCATCTCCAGCAAAATGCCCGCAAGCTTCTTTCCATCCAACAGAATGTCATTTGGCCACTTCAGGGACACCCCCTCCACACCCAAAGACTTCACAGCCCGCAATACCGCCACCCCAACCGAGAGGCTCAAGCCCTCAAGTGCCGCCGCGCCGTTTTGAAACTCCCATACAAGGGACAGATAAAGGTTGCGCGCAAACGGACTCAACCACTGACGCCCGCGACGACCGCGCCCGGCCGTCTGCTGCTCGGCGACACAGCAATACCCCTGCGCCGAACCCGCAGCAATCCGTCTGGCCGCCTCAGCATTTGTTGAATCGAGCTGGGAAAATATTTCTACCCGGTCCGCCAACGCGGCTTTTGACGCCGGCAAATACTCTCGCAGCGTATCCGCTGCAAGCAACTCAATCCCTCCGGGCAAACGGTAACCCCGCCCCTTTACGGATTCGAGTGACAACTCAAGCGCCTCCAGCTTTTGCAGCTGCTTCCACACTGCCGCGCGACTCACCCCCAGCGCCAGGCCGATTTCCTCACCAGAGTGAAACTCACCGTCACTCAAAATCTTCAACAAGTTATCAGGCCCCACACACCACCCTCCGTAAATTCACGGCCGATAATAGCAAAGTCACCACCACTTTAGGCCCCACCTAACCCGCGCTAAAAAATACACAAAAATCCAGGCGCGTTACTCAGCCGTAGACTACACTGCTTGACGGGCCATTTGAGCCCGACAACTCATTCCCCGCAAAAAATATGGAGAAGAGCCATGAAAACAAAAACTTACATCACCAGTATCGCCCTTTGTGGCGCCCTTTGCAGCCCGGCAGTTTTTGCCAACACGCCACTGGAAGTCGTTGCGGACATCACGCCGTTCACCCTTTCCAGTGCCGACCAACAATTGAATAACGACGCCATCGAGCGCCTGCGCGCCGATGATAAAATTCGCGGTGATATCGCTGTGACCACACAACGAGGGCAGATCAGCCTGCGCGGCACCGTCGAAGAGGTTGCCATGATTTATCGCAGCGTGGAAATTTTGAGAGATATGGAGGGAGTCAAACAGATCGACGTCTCATTGCTGAATAATTGAAACGCAAGCTTCCACTCGGATGAAAATCCATTAGCAATAAAAAAAGGGTAGTTGCAAAGCAACTACCCTTTTGATTGGTGCCGAAGGCGGGACTTGAACCCGCACGAGCTAGGCTCACTACCCCCTCAAGATAGCGTGTCTACCAATTCCACCACTTCGGCTAAATCAAACTTTTAATTGGCGCCCGGAATCTCTTCCGAGGAGCCGGGCACTTCCGGTATTTCACTGACTGGTGCGCTTGGCATTTCATCAGCCGGCACCGGTGCAATGTCGCGACTCTCTTCAAGCACCGGCACTTCAATGATGTCCTGGGACGATACATTGCTGTGCTTGGCAACATAAGCCAGACCCAGACTGGTCAAAAAGAACACTGTTGCCAGGATCGCCGTCGCGCGGGTGAGCACATTACCACTACCCGTGGCGCCAAACAATGTCTGAGATGCACCAGAACCAAAAGAAGCGCCCATATCTGCGCCTTTGCCCTGCTGAACCATAATCAACCCTATGATTGACAGTGCTGCAAGGACATGTACTACCAGAATAATCTGTTCCATCTACTCCGCCGCTCGACAAATTGCGGAAAATTCCTGCGCATCGAGAGATGCACCACCAATCAAACCGCCATCAATATCCGGCTGCGCAAACAGTTCCTGCGCATTCGCCGCCTTGACACTACCGCCATAAAGAATCCGTAGAGATTCCGCCAGTGTCTCACCGCGCACCGCAATATTTGCGCGGATAAATTTGTGCACTTCCTGAGCCTGAGCCGGGCTGGCAGTCTTACCCGTGCCAATCGCCCAAACAGGCTCGTAGGCCACAACCAGTTGCGCCAGCTGCTCGTCGTTCAGTTCACTGACTACCGCCTTGAGCTGCGCCGCGATCACTTCCAGCGTTTGCCCGGCATCTCGTTCACTTTCGGTCTCGCCGACACAAAGCACAGGCACCAGACCCACCGCCAAGGCCTGCAGCACTTTTTCTGCAACGCGCTCATTGGTGTCGCCATACATGGCGCGCCGCTCTGAGTGACCAATTATCACCTGACGACAACCCAGCTCCGCCAGCATTCGCCCCGATACCTGACCGGTAAACGCGCCGCTGTCAGCCCGCTCACAGACATCCTGAGCACCAACCGAAATACCGGTATTCGCTAATATTTCCGACACCTGGGCGAGATATACAGCCGGGGGAAATACCGCAACATCCACATCAGGGAAGGGTTGTAGCGCATCATTGAGCGCACTGAGAAGCTCGACGTTGCCAGCAAGGCTTCCGTTCATTTTCCAGTTGCCCGCGACCAGTTTACGTCTCATTCCACTTCCCTTAGCGCAAAATGGGCGCCAATCTTACATAAACTCACAAACACATACAAGACGCACTCGCGCCCGCATGCCGCTATTGTGCCGCCAGTGTTTTTACCTGGTCGGCAAGGTGGGTACACAAACGCGTCACCTGCTCCGCATCATCCCCTTCCACCATCACACGAATCAGTGGTTCCGTCCCCGACGCACGAAGCAAAACCCTACCCCGCGCTCCAAGCTCAGACTCCACCTCTCGCACTGCAGCCTCAAGCCTGGCGTCATTCAGATCCAGCGGCTGATCGATACGCACGTTTTGCATAATCTGCGGCAGCTTGGTCAGCGGCGCCAACAACGTCTGGAGCACCACCCCCTGATTGATCACCGCCCGCAATACCTGCAACGCGGCAACAATGCCATCCCCCGTGGTACTGACATCAGAGCAAATTATGTGCCCGGAGTTCTCGCCCCCCAGGCTCCAGCTCCGTTCATTCATCAGCTGCTTGACGTAACGATCACCGACCTTCGCCCGTTCAAAAGGAATATCGAGTTCCGCCAACGCACGCTCAAGCCCGAGGTTAGACATCAAGGTTCCAACCACGCCATCGCACCTTCCTAGACGACGGCGGCGCTCCGCAGCAATCACGTAGAGCAGTTCGTCGCCATCAATCAAATTACCATCGGGACCGACAAACAAAACCCGGTCGCCGTCACCATCAAAGGCAATACCCAGGTCCGCCTGTTCCGCGATAACCCGGCGCTGCAATTCGGCAGGCTCTGTTGAGCCGACTTCGGCGTTGATATTCAGCCCATCCGGAGCAGCCCCCGTCACCACAACCCGCGCCCCCAACTCGGTAAATACCGACGGCGCGACGTGGTAGGTCGCGCCGTGAGCGCAATCGAGCACAATCTTCAAACCGTCCAGACTGGCGTCCGAACCGAAAGTCGACTTGCAATATTCAATGTAACGCCCTGCGGCGTCATCGATACGTCGCACCTTGCCCAGAGAAGCAGAATCAACCGTCACCATGGGCTGTTCAATCGCAGCCTCGATCGCCAACTCCAGCTCGTCGGGCAACTTGCTACCCTCCGCCGAAAAGAATTTGATGCCGTTATCGTAGTAAGGATTGTGACTGGCGCTGATAACAATGCCCGCCTTCGCCTGAAAGGTTCGGGTCAAATAGGCGATGGCCGGCGTCGGCATGGGACCGAGCAGACAGACATCCACACCCGCCGCCACCAACCCCGCTTCGAGCGCAGACTCAAACATATACCCTGATATGCGGGTATCTTTGCCAATCAGCACTTTGCTCCGCCCCTTGCGGGCAAAAACCTGCCCCACAGCCCAACCGAGCTTTAACACGAACTCTGGCGTGATCACCCCTTCGCCGACGCGCCCCCGCACCCCGTCTGTCCCAAAGTATTTTCTCGCCATTCAATTACTCTCTTGCATCAGGGCAACCGCCGCCGCTACCGCGTCGACCGTCTCCCGCACATCGTGGGCGCGAATAATACCCGCACCCCGCTCTACGGCCATCGCCGCCATCGCCACACTTCCCGCCAGGCGCTGACTCACATCGCGGCCGGTTATTTCGCCAATCATAGATTTGCGGGAAACACCCACCAACACCGGGTAGCCCATCGCGGCAAAATCCGGCAGGCGGGCAAAAAGCTGAAGGTTGTGGGACAACGTTTTACCAAAACCAAACCCGGGATCCAGGACAACCTTTTCATCCTCAATACCCTGCTCGCGACACGCCTCAATGCGCCGCGCAAGAAACGCCGCCACTTCGGAATAAATATCGTCGTAACTGGGAGCAAGCTGCATGGTATCGGGCTCGCCCCGCATGTGCATCAGACAGACCGGCAATCCGGTCGCTGCCGCCGCCTGCAAGGCCCCCTCGCGCTGCAACGCCCGCACATCATTGATCAGCCCCGCCCCCACAGCCGCTGCATCGCGAATGATACTTGCCGTACTGGTATCGACCGAGATTACGGTATCAAAGCGCGCCGCGATGGCCTCCACCACGGGCAGCACCCTCGCTGCCTCTTCGGCCTCACTCACTATGGCCGCGCCGGGGCGGGTGGATTCGCCGCCAACATCGATAATTCCAGCGCCATCTGCGAGTGCTTGTTCGACCTGGGCCAAAACGCGATCCAGATCGGGGCGATTGTTCTTGAGGTAGCTGCCGCCGTCAGAAAAAGAATCCGGGGTGACATTAATCACCACCATAACACGCGGAGTTGAGAGGTCTAAAACGCGCTCGCCACAGCTAAGCTGTGGCGAGGAAGTCGAAATTGAAACTGCCATTGCCCGCTAGTGATCACTCACTGAGTCGACAAAGGGGTCCTCGGGACCGCCTTTGGATTCCGGCTTCGCCGGCTCGTCAGGCTCAGCACTGCGGGTACCTTGACCACCTTTGCGGTTGTCATCATCCCATCCCGCCGGCGACCGGGGCTTATGTCCGGCCATGATGTCATCGATCTGCTTGGCATCAATGGTCTCGTAGGTCATCAAGGCATCGGCCATCATATCCAGCTTGCTGCGATTTTCTTCCAAAATGGATTTCGCAGTGGCGTAACACTCGTCAATAATCCGACGTACTTCTTCGTCGATTTGACGCGCCGTCTCACCGGAAACGCTCTTCGAGCCCTGAGCGGCGCTGCGACCCAAGAAGACTTCTTCGTCGGCGTCGTCATACATCAACGGCCCCATTTTCTCCGACAGCCCCCACTTGGTGACCATCTTGCGGGCAATATCCGTCGCGCGCTGAATGTCGTTTGATGCCCCGGTTGTGACGCCTTCAATTCCGAGGGTCATTTCCTCTGCGATCCGGCCACCAAACAGTGAACAGATCTGACTGGTAATATGGCGGCGGCTCAGACTGTAGCGATCTTCCTCTGGCAGGAACATGGTGACACCCAGTGCCCGCCCCCGGGGAATAATGCTGACCTTATAAACCGGGTCGTGCTCTGGCACAATCCGCCCAACAATCGCGTGCCCCGCCTCGTGGTAGGCCGTGTTGAGCTTTTCTTTGTCAGACATCACCATCGATTTGCGCTCGGCGCCCATCATGATTTTGTCCTTCGCCAGATCAAACTGATCCATGCCCACCAGGCGCAAATTGGCGCGAGCTGCAAACAGCGCCGCCTCATTGGCCAGGTTTGCCAAGTCCGCACCGGAAAATCCGGGTGTACCCCGCGCAATCACCGCCGCATCCACATCATCGGTCAGGGGCAGCTTGCGCATATGGACTTTCAAGATCTGCTCGCGGCCGCGGATATCCGGCAGTCCGACCACCACCTGGCGGTCAAAGCGCCCCGGGCGCAACAGCGCAGGGTCAAGCACATCCGGACGGTTGGTCGCAGCAATGACGATAACGCCGTCATTCACTTCAAAACCATCCATTTCCACCAGCAACTGGTTCAATGTCTGCTCACGCTCGTCGTGTCCGCCGCCCATACCCGCACCGCGGTGGCGACCAACGGCATCGATCTCATCGATAAAGATAATGCACGGCGCCTGCTTTTTCGCCTGCTCGAACATATCCCGCACACGGGAAGCACCCACACCGACAAACATCTCAACAAAGTCGGAACCGGAGATTGAGAAGAAAGGCACCTTGGCCTCACCGGCAATTGCCTTGGCGAGCAGGGTTTTACCGGTTCCCGGCGGCCCCACCATCAGCACGCCGCGGGGGATACGACCACCCAGGCGCTGGAACTTGCCCGGGTCGCGCAGAAATTCAACAAGTTCCTGAACGTCTTCCTTGGCCTCGTCCACCCCTGCCACATCGGCAAAGGTCGTTTTAATCTGGTCTTCGCTCAGCAGCCGCGCCTTGCTCTTGCCGAAGGCCATCGGACCGCCCTTGCCACCGCCGGCACCGCCCTGCATCTGGCGCATGAAGAACATGAAAATAGCGAGGATAATCAGTATCGGGAAACTGGCCACCAGTAGCTGTGTCCACAGACTCTGCCGCTCGGGCTTGGTGCCTTCGACCACCACATTATGGTCCAACAGATCATCGATCAGCTTGGGATCGTCCAGCAACGGGCGAACCGTTTCAAAGCGGCTGTTATCAAGGCGCTCACCAGCAATAACGAGGCCGTCGATCACCACTTTACGCACACGCTCGTTTTGCACTTCGTTGATGAATTGCGAATAGTTCAACTGTTCTGTCGGCGACTGGACACTGAAATTGTTGAACACTGTCAGTAACACCGCAGCGATCACCAGCCACAACAGTAAATTTTTTGCCATATCGTTCAAAAACCGATCCTCATTTCGCCCGGCAAAGGCTAACAGTCATTATTGTCACTCGCTGACACTCTACTACAGAAAGCGACACCTCTCCACGCAAATCGGCCCGCCTGCAGCCCCGGGGCATACGAGCCGGGGTACTAACCCCTGAACTCTCGCCCCACCAGGTAGACTTCCCGTGAGCGCGGCCGCGAAGCCGACGGTTTTCGGGTCACAACCTTGGCAAATTGCGCACGTATGCTTCGAAAATACTCGTCGAAGCCCTCTCCCTGGAACACCTTTACTACGAAATCGCCGCCGGGCCGGAGCACCTGCACCGCCATATCCAGCGCCAATTCGCAAAGATACATGGAACGCGGCTGATCGACGTCTCTCACACCACTCATATTGGGGGCCATATCCGAGATTACAAGGTCTGCTTTGGCATCACCTAACGCGGCCAGCAATTCTTCGAAGACACTCTGCTCGGTGAAATCCCCCTGAATGAACTCCACATCCGCCAAAGTATCCATCGGCAGGATGTCCGAGGCCAAAACCCGGCCGCGATGCCCTCCGACCAGTTCCACCGCCACTTGAGACCAGCCACCGGGGGCCGCACCGAGGTCCACCACGCACATACCCGGCTTGATCAAGCGGTCTTTTTCTTGAATTTCCAATAACTTAAAGCACGCCCTGGAGCGATAGCCATGTTTCTGCGCCATTTTGACGTACTGGTCGTCAAAATGTTCCTTCAACCAGGAACCGCTGGATGATGAGCGTTTTGCCAAGGGGACTACTCCTATTTCTATCCGGGCCGCCAAAGACCTGCCGCCAGCCCTGCGTACCTCTCGCCTACATTATAGCTTTGCCGTACAATGGCCCGCCTTTTTCAGCGACATACAGCACACTACCATGACCAAGCTTACCGCCAGCGCAAAAAAACAGCTTCGCAGCATCGGCCACAAACTCAACCCAGTGGTAATGATCGGCGACAAGGGATATAGCGAGGCCGTGGATCTTGAGCTGGAACGCGCCCTGAATGACCACGAACTCATTAAAGTGAAGGTCAATATTGCGGACCCCGGCGAGCGCCGTGAGGTTATCGAGCAGATGTGCGCGGCGCGCAAGGCCGAACTGGTGCAGAGTATTGGCAAGATCGCCTTAATCTATCGCGCGGCCAAGAAACCCGACCCCCGCCTTTCCAATCTGTTACGCCCCCTCTAAACCCATCAGAGAGGGCGCTTCACGTCGTATCGCCTATTCGGCCAGGTGCTGAACCCGGTCGATTTCATACTCGATATTGCCACTGGGCGCCGCAACCACCGCGACGTCACCTTCTTCCTTGCCAATCAGGGCCCGGGCGATAGGCGAGGTCACCGAAATCTTGCCACTTTTCACATCGGCCTCATCCTCGCCGACGATGCGGTAGGTGACTTCTTCATCGGTATCGCAGTTGATCAGGGACACTGTCACCCCAAAAATCACCTTACCGGTGCAGGGGATGGTAGTGATATCAATCACCCGCACTCCGGCCAGTTTGCTTTCGATCTCCTGAATCCGACCTTCGCAGAAACCCTGTTGCTCACGGGCAGCATGGTACTCCGCGTTTTCTTTCAGGTCTCCGTGCTCTCGCGCTTCGGCAATCGCCTGGGTAATACGCGGGCGATCCACGGTCTTGAGCTGCTTCAGCTCGTCACGCAATGCTTTTTCACCCGCTACGGTCATCGGTACTTGTTGACTCATGACACTAAATCCTCATGTACATCCTGTAGGCGACGGACAGTTTTCTCTTCGCCATAGGCCAGCGCCAGGCAGATCGCCTCGGCACCCGCCAGAGTTGTTGTGTAACTGACTTTGTTTGCTAGGGCGGTACGCCGAATCAGCGAGGAATCCGCAATCGCCTGCTTGCCTTCAGTGGTGTTAACGATCAGATCGATATCACCGTTTTTCACCATATCGACAATATGTGGGCGACCTTCCAGCACTTTGTTAACGCGCTGGCATTCCAGCCCCGCCTCAACCAGCACCTTATGAGTACCGCGGGTCGCGCACAGCTTGAAGCCGCGCTCGCTCAAATCCCGCGCCACACCGACTACGCCGACCTTATCGGGATCGCGGACACTGATAAACGCCTTACCCGAAGTCGGGAAGACCTCACCGGCACCACGCGCGGCTTTCGAGAAGGCTTCGGCAAAGCTCTCACCCAGGCCCATCACCTCTCCGGTAGACTTCATCTCGGGTCCAAGAATCGGGCCAACACCCGGGAATTTATTAAAGGGGAATACCGCCTCTTTCACCGAGTAGTACTTGGGTATCCGCTCTTCGGTAAACTTCTGCTCAGCCAGACTGGTGCCCGCCATGCAGCGCGCTGCCACTTTCGCCAGCGAGACGCCAATACACTTGGACACAAAGGGCACGGTTCTCGATGCGCGAGGGTTCACCTCGATCACATAAATCTCACCGTCCTGCACCGCCAGCTGCACATTCATCAGCCCGACCACGCCAAGTTCAAGGGCCATGCGCTTGACCATATCGCGCATCTTGTCCTGAGTTTCGGCGTCCAGCGAGTAAGGCGGCAATGAACAGGCGGAGTCACCAGAGTGTACGCCCGCCTGTTCGATATGCTGCATGATCGCGCCAATGACAACTTCCTTGCCATCGGATACCGCGTCGAGATCCACCTCAACCGCCGCGTTGAGGAAGTGATCCAGCAATACTGGTGATTCGTTCGACACCTTCACAGCCTCGCGCATATAGCGCTGCAGCTCTTCCTCTTTGTAAACGATTTCCATCGCCCGGCCACCCAGAACGTAGG
>JBFEVY010000289.1:0-4712 GCA_041546665.1 Spongiibacteraceae bacterium
CCTAACCTCAACTGAAAAATGGTTCCGTGACGGAGACGGCTGGAAGGGTAGTATTGAGATGAAGGTTAAAGGGCAACCTGTTGTTATTACGGCGGATTACACTCTTAAACCAACCTCGTCTGGCTGTGAATACGCGGCCAGCCATAAATGTAAGGCCAAGATTCCGCTGGTGGGGGGAAAGGTTGAGAAATTTGCCCTGTCGCAAACCGATGACGGCGCCAAGGACGAGCTGGAGTATCTGGCAAAGGTTTTGGCAGGTTGAGAGGGCTTTGGCCGCTCACGCGGCTTTAGACTCCTCGAAGCGGTGAAGCTCCAGTTGTGCGACCAGCTCGGAGGGGGCTTTTAAGCGTTTCGTTTCCTCAAAAAGCCGCTGTGCCTGCGGGTATTGGCGGCGAAGATACCCCAACCATTGTTTCATCGGTCCACCGGCGTGACGCGGCGCGCAATGGGTTATGCAGTCGCTCAGCATTTCCTCAAGTAATACCAACACTTCTTGCCAACTTAGGGCGGTTACCGGTTGCTGCAGGTTTCTGTCGCGAATTTGGCGTGCCAGGTCCGGGGTGCTGAGTAAGCCCCGGCCAATCATGACATGCTGGCTGCCACTCTGGGCCCGACACTGAAGGTAATCCTGGTAATTCCATACCTCGCCGTTGGCAATTACCGGGATGCCGGTAATGTCGTGCAGGTCGTTGATCAGTTCCCAATAGGCCGGGGGTTTGTAGCCGTGGTCGCGGGTTCGCGCGTGAACCGTCAATTCACTCGCCCCTGCACCGGCGATAGCTCGTGCGACATCGTGTAGCCGCGCGCTGTCGCGGTAGCCGAGGCGAATCTTAGCTGTTACAGGAGTTGTGTGGGGGACGGCGCGGCGCATTTCAGAAACGATGTCGTAAAGCAACTCGGGTTCGTCGAGTAATACCGAGCCACCACGGTGGCGGTTTACGCATTTTGCCGGGCAGCCAAAATTGATATCGATGCCGGGAGCGCCCAGCTCGGCGGCGCGGGCGGCATTGTCGGCCATGGCGGCGGGGTCGCTGCCGAGAAGCTGTACGTATACCGGGACCCCGCTTGGAGTCAGGCCCGCGCTGGAGAGCTCCGGGCACAAGCGGAAAAATACCCGCCGTGGCAAAAGCTGGCCGGTTACCCTGACAAATTCCGTCACGCAGCGGTCGATGCCGCCTATGCGGGTGAGCAGGGCGCGCATACGGGCGTTGACAACGCCTTCCATCGGAGCAAGATAGATGTGCATAGGGTTCGGCAAAAAAAGAGGGCATTGTACGCGTGCCCGAAACATCCGCCTATGGGAATCTTGAGCAATTTTTGTACTCTAACCAGGCAATGAAATGAAGAGACGGGTTTTAGTGTGAAGTTAAAGGCAATTGCATCCGCTGTGTTCTGTTCCGGGTTGGCCGTTGCCGGAATGCTCGCGGTGTCGGCATCGCTGCCGGCTGGCCGCAGTGCCGCCGAGGCGGCAAGGGAAGAGGCGCTATTATTCGAGGATGATAATGCCCAGTGGTTTGGCGAGGAACCGGAGATCGGTACCCACCTTGTGCTGCTCGGAATCGAGCATACAGAAAGCGGTGAATGGGCGACCTTGAGCAGAGATGGCTCGGAGTTACGCCTGGCTGCGGGGGATCAGGTTTTAGGCCCGTGTTTGCGTCTCGCCGCGATCTATGAAGATTCCGTGCTGCTTGATGATTGCAGTGCGTATCGGTTGTTAGGCTTGTCTGCCGATGCCGCTTCCTATGAAACTCTGGTTCCCCGTGCAGGGCAAACCCCAACCGCGCTGCCCGATGTACTCGATTATCGAAACAATGACTCTGCGATGGCGCTGGTGCGGGACTACCGCGAGCGCCTTTATGGTCGCCCATTGTCATTGCGGGGGCGGGTGGAAGTGGATGTGCGCGAGGATGCAACCGGAAATCGCGCCTACTATATCTATCCGGGTGATGATAAGCGCTTGTTTGGAGTATTACCTTTGCAACAGGGCGATAAAATTACCGCGGTAAACGGTATCAGATTGTCTGAGCGCCAGGCCTTGACCAGTCTCTATGAAGATCTGGCAAAGGCGCGTCACCTCGCGGTGACCCTGCAGCGGGGAGGCAAGGATATGGTGCTGTTGCTTGGTTTGTGAACTGTAGCGGCAATAAAAAGGCGACCTGATGGTCGCCTTTTTATTGGAAAGAACCTATGCCTTAAGGGCAGAAGCCATTAGGGCAGCAGGTGCTTAACGCCATCGCGCTCTTCGGTCAGCTCTGCAGCAGTCGCGTCCATTTTGCCGCGGCTGAAGTCGTTAACCGGCAGGCCTTGAACGATTTCCCACTCACCGTCTTTACAGCGGCAAGGGAATGAGTAAATCAGGCCTTCAGCGATGCCGTAGGAGCCGTCGCTGTAAACACCCATAGAGACCCAATCGTCACCGTCAGTGCCCAGTGCCCAGCTACGCATATGATCGATCGCAGCATTGGCAGCAGACGCGGCAGAGGACGCGCCACGGGCTTTAATGATGGCAGCGCCACGTTGTTGTACAACGGGGATGAATTCATTTTCCAGCCACTCCTGATCAACCAGGTCTGCAGCAGTTTGGCCAGAAACCTTGGCGTTGAACAGATCCGGGTACTGGGTTGCAGAGTGGTTGCCCCAGATAGTCATATTGGTCACGTCGGTCACAGTTTTGCCGGTTTTCTGAGCAATTTGCGTCAGTGCACGGTTGTGATCCAGGCGAGTCATGGCGGTGAAGTTGCGTGGGTTGATTGATGGCGCATTGCGTTGAGTGATCAGCGCATTGGTGTTTGCAGGGTTGCCGACAACCAGAACTTTGATGTTTTTGCTGGCATTTTCGTCAATGGCTTTGCCTTGAACAGAGAAAATTGCCGCATTTGCTTCCAGCAGATCTTTACGCTCCATGCCTGGGCCGCGTGGGCGGGCACCAACCAGCAGGGCGTAGTCAGTGTCTTTAAAACCGACATTCGGGTCGTCGGTGCAAACAACGCCAGCAAGCAGCGGGAAGGCGCAGTCTTCCAGCTCCATTTTCACGCCCTGCAGGGCGTCCAGTGCTGGAGTGATGTCCAAAAGCTGAAGAATGACGGGCTGATCTTCGCCAAGCATTGCGCCTGAGGCAATGCGGAACAGAAGTGCGTAGCCGATCTGGCCTGCTGCACCGGTGACGGTGACACGAACGGGTTGTTTCATGGAGCGATCCCTTTCTGGTGAATGGTCGGTGTTACTGGTTTTTGAGCGGGTACAGCCAGACAGGGCTTGGTTTGTCCGGAATATTGACCCGTGCCGGGGTCTGGCAGTGTAGATACACCTCGTGCCAGCTGATTTTGGCGGGCTAATGATAGTCATGTCTGCGCTGGATTGCCAGTCGGAAAAGCGCTCCGATGGCCTTGTGCTGGCTGAGAATAGGTCAGTTCTATATAATCGCGCCCTTGTATTCATTGTCCTGCCAGAGTCCTTTACGCCATGACCCACCTGTCCAAGCTCGAATTTAATAAGCTGCAGAAACGACTGCGCCGTCATGCCGGGCAGGCGATTGAGGACTATCAGATGATTGAGTCGGGTGACCGGGTCATGGTTTGTCTGTCCGGTGGCAAGGACAGCTACACGATGCTGGAGATACTCATGAATCTCCAGAAAAGCGCGCCGGTAAATTTTGAGCTGGTGGCGGTGAATATGGACCAGAAGCAACCGGGCTTTCCTGAAGAGGTGCTGCCGAATTATCTGGATGGACTCGGTATTGAATACTACATCGTCAATAAAGATACCTATTCCATCGTAAAGGAGAAGATTCCCGAGGGCAAAACCACCTGTGGACTGTGTTCGCGCCTGCGCAGGGGAACACTGTACGGCTTTGCCGAGGAAATTGGTGCGACCAAAATTGCGCTCGGCCACCACAAGGACGATATTGTTCAGACCCTGTTTCTGAATATGTTTTATGGCTCGCGGATGGCGGCCATGCCTCCGAAACTGCTTTCCGATGATAAGCGCAACATCATTATTCGGCCGCTTGCCTATTGTCGGGAGGCAGACATCGAAAAATTCTCGGAATACAAACAGTTCCCCATCATTCCCTGCAACCTTTGCGGTTCGCAGGAGAATCTGCAGCGCCAGAATATTCGCCAGATGCTGCTGAGCTGGGAAAAGGCCGATAGCAGCCGCATCGAGAAAATCTTCTCAGCAATGCAGAATATTGCGCCTTCCCAGATGGCGGACCCCAATCTGTTCGACTTCGCGTCCCTCGCACTGGATCGTTCCGGAGAACGCAAGGAATATGCGTTCGATGACGCGCAGGTGGTTGATGCAGGTGGGGCTGCCGTTGCTGACCCTGTCGTCGTTGAGCCCCGGGACCTGATTAAAGCGACTCAGCTATAAGTCATCGCAAAACCTTGTCGCGCTTTTTCCTGCTGGAAAGGGTGTGCTGCGTCCGGGATTTGATTTGGCCTGAATAGTGCTGTAGCTATATTGGCGGAGGCCAATTTCCCTTAAGAAGCCCGAAAACTGTCAATAAAATGACTTTGTGCTTTGTTGGAGAGTTGGGGATTGTCATAATATTGACAGTTGTTCGTCTTCTGATTCGTTGTTTTCAGTCTGGTGATGGTGGGATGCAGGTAACCGAGTGCGTAGTGCGGATAATAAGAGCGGGGCATCGTTTTGTCGTTGGTAAATAAATCCAGTGTCGTCCCTGGGGCATTGCTATATGCCGGCTGGGGCGC